>NZ_JBFUFU010000008.1:34026-174673 GCF_056403275.1 Mycobacterium sp. P2_H7
GGGGGGCCCCCACTGCTGTCGGGCCTACTGGCTCTGCAGGTTGGCGATGCGGGCCGGGCCGTGGTTGTTGTGCCAGCCGGGCTTGGCGGTGGGGGCGGGCTTGGCATAGGTGTCGGGGCTGTAGGAGTAGCCCGGGCCGGTCGGGCTGGTGGTCGTGGTGGCTGCGGCGGCGGTGCCGGCCAGGCCGAGCGCTCCGGCGCCGATGATGCCGGCGGTGCAGATTCCGAGTGCGATGTTCTTGATCATATCTGTAATCCTTTGTGTAAGTGAGGCTTTGGCTTGTCTTGTCGGCTTGTTTTGCCGTTGAGATAAGAATGCCCCGGATCACGCGCCGGATCTGTCGGGTGACTGGTGGATGCACCGGATGAAGTCGCTGTCCCCCGATCAGGGGAAGCGCGTCAGGTGCGTGCGAACGTTGATTACCGCTCGACTTCGACACGCTCACATAGCGCGGTAACCAACGTTCGCGGGAGCCAAACCGACAACACCCGGCGTACGGTTGATGGGGCGACCGTAACCCGTCCGATCAGCGACGAAAGGTGCCCCGATGACACTAAGTGGAACCAACAGCGTCAACGAC
The DNA here is from genome assembly GCF_056403275.1 of Mycobacterium sp. P2_H7. Taxonomy (NCBI): domain Bacteria; kingdom Bacillati; phylum Actinomycetota; class Actinomycetes; order Mycobacteriales; family Mycobacteriaceae; genus Mycobacterium; species Mycobacterium sp. P2_H7. The sequence continues at coordinate 34,607 of NZ_JBFUFU010000008.1, forward strand.
ATTCGCAACGCGATACGCGAGCTGACGGCTCGCGCCGAGCTGGCCCGCAAGGAGAGCCGTCCAAGCGACGCGGCCGAGATCGAGCAGCGCATCGCTGCCTACCGCGAGGAGCTTGCGGGGCGTCCTTAGACGCCGAGCTTGCGGAACGTGCTGCGGTGGAAGACGATCGGCGGCACGTCATGCACGGTGATGTCGGTGACCTGGAGAACCACGATGGTGTGGTCACCGGCCTCCACCTGCTGATCGATGGTGCTGCGCAGCCATACGCTGGTGCCGTGCACGAACACCGCACCGCTCTCGTGTGAGTGGGTTTCCAGGCCTTCGAACCGATCGCCGGTCTTGGCGGCCAGGGTGCGGGCGGCCTGATCGTGCGATTCGCCGAGGACACTGATGCCCAGCGACGGCAGATCCTTGAGCTTGGGCCAGGTCTCGGAGCTGTTCTGGACGCAGAACGCTACCAGCGGCGGATCCAGCGAAACAGGAACGAAGGTGCTTGCCGCCAGGCCGACCCGGACGCCGTCAACTTCCGCGGCGATCGCGATGACACCGGACGGGAAATGGCCGAATGCCTCACGCAGGGAGGCCGGGCTCAGCTCTGTGTCACTCATAACACTTCCATCTTCACACGTAACGGTGCGCCGCGGCCACATCAGGGTGCGCACGCAATCGGCTCTTCCACGCATTACGCCCGTAAACAGCGTAGATGCGATCGTTGGCGGGGTCGTCGGTGACTCCGCGGGCTTGGGCCGCCAGTTCGTCGGACAGCGGCAGGACGGGCAGCTGCGCATCGAGGCGCGGGTTGAAGAAGTAGGCGATCGACAGGCGTTCTGCGTCGCGGATCCGTACACGGTGCTCGGTGGCGCGCAGGTAGCCGCCGCTGGCGATCTCCAGCATCTCGCCGATGTTGACGATGAGCGCTCCCGGTAGCGGGTCGACGTCGACATATCCCGCTTCAGTGCGGACCTGCAGGCCCGCACTGCCCGGTTCTGCGAGCAACAGGGTCAGCACCCCGGCGTCGCGATGTGCGCCGACGCCCTGGCCGGACGGCGCGCCACCGGGATATCGGATCACTTTGATGAGCGTGGCCGGTGTGCCCGCGAACGCCGCGTCGAAGACGTCCTCGGGATTGCCGAGCGCAACGGCCCAGTGCCGCAGCAGAGTTCGACCGACCTCGGACAGCGCCGCGTCCCACTCGGCGATGACCTCCGGCAGTTCAGGCAGTCCGGCCGGCCACTGATTGGGCCCCTGCAGGCGCAGGTAGGGCTCGGCCGGGTCGGCCAGTGGGGTGCGCTCAGGACCGATGTCGATCTGCTCGCGCCAGTCCACCTCGCCGCCGGTCAGTTCGCCGCCCAGCCGGGTGTAACCGCGGAAGTGCGGGCTGTTGACCATCGCGACGGCGTCCTTGGACTCCTGCGGCAGCGCGAACAGCCGCCGGGACTGTGTCAGCACCCGGTCGATCAGTTCGTCGGGGACACCGTGGCCCGAGAGGTAGAAGAACCCGACCTCGTGGGCCACCTGGCCGAGGGTGCGCCGCAGGACCTCCGGGTCATCCCGGAGGTCGACGACCGGCAACGCCGTCTGCACAGACACCACAGGACCATCTTCCCTGCCGGTCGGCTGGGTGGCCATGGTCTGGCTCAGGCTGAACGCAAACTCGGCCCGCTTACTTCGGCTTGGATTCTCCGTAGTAGCTGTACGAGTACGCGTACGCCGAGCTGTTCTTCGCGGGAATCATCGTCAAGACCGATCCCAGGAGCGTCGCACCGACACTGTGCAAACTCTCGACAGCCTGCGCAAGTTGCTCGCGCTTTGTCTGGCCATAACGCACCATGATCAATGCGCCATCCGCGTTCGCAGCAAGTATTGCGGCATCGGTCACTGCGAGCAGAGGTGAGGAGTCGACGATCACGTAGTCGAAATGGGCACGTAGTTCAGCAAGGATCTTGCTAGCTGCCTGCGAAGCAAGGAGCTCGCTTGGATTGGGCGGCGTCGCGCCGGCCGCCAACACAGTCAGTCCGTCGAACTGCGTCTGCTGCGTAGCTTCGTCCAATGTCACTGCACCGCTAAGCACCGTGCTAAACCCCACGGTGCCCACCAAGTCGAGGTACTTGTGCACAGTGGGCCTGCGCATATCGCCGTCGACCAGTGCGACGTTGTTGCCGCTCTCCGCCAACGCCAAAGCGATGTTGATGGCGGTAGTCGACTTTCCTTCGTTCGGAACCGAGCTAGTGACGACGATGACCCGCGGCGGGTTGTCGACCGCGAGGAAACTCAGATTGGTACGCAGCTTCCTGAACGACTCTGCAATGGCACTGTTGTCTTTCCCGAAGAAGATCGGTGGCGTCTTTCGGCGTTCCTTGTCTAGTTGAATTCCACCTACAACCCCGACCTCGGAGATCTCCTCTAGTACTTCTCTGCTCTTTACGGTGTTGTCCAGGAGGTCTCGAAGGATGGCCAATCCGATACCGAGTGCTAAACCTGCCGCTAGCCCGAGCAGGATATTTCGAGTCTTCTTCGGGCTAACCGGTGTTTCGGGAACGGAGGCGCGTTGTTCCACGACTACGCGGGCATCTGGCGTTGCGCCACCTTCTACAGTCTCCAGTTGGCGGACCATGACCACGAATTCGTCGGAGAGCGCATTGGCTACGTCGCGCGCGCGGACCGGCGATGCATCGAGGACAGCCACGTCGATGAGCACAGTTCCCGTTTTCGCTGTTGCCTTGACTTTGGCCTGCAACTCACTTGCGGTCATTTCCAAGCCGAGCTTGTCGATGGTGCGTTGAGCAAGCGTCTCGCCCATGAGCAGCTGCGCGTAGGACACGACACGTTCTTGAGAGAAGCGGTTGCCCTGGTAGATATCGGTAACACTCGAAGAACTGGAAGCCGACACGAACAGCCGAGTCGACGCTTGGTATAGCGGAGTCGTTAGCAGAGTGACCGCTACCGCAGCCAGAGCGGCAACAATTACCGAGGCACAAACGGTAATCCATCGAGCCCGAATCAATTTCAGGAAATCTTGTAGATTCAACGCCAACCCTTCGCCGTAAATCTTTTGCGTATCAACGCCCTGCGGCCAGGACTCTGACGCTCGGGCAGCATACCGTCGGCTGTCGGTGCAACCCGTGTCAAACCAGTTACCTGTACCTGCGACCGCCCGTCACGCTCTTCCCCTGATGACCAATTGTTGGCCATTACGGGCATTCCGGCACTTTAACGATCGGAGCGACGCTATCGATCAGGGGCTGCACCGGAACACGCGGGGCGCCCGCCGCCGTCGGTTCCGACAATCGGAAGACTAGCTCGCCCGCCTGCCGCGGCGGAATAGCCACCTGGATCTCGAAAGTCGGATGCCCGCGCTCCGTACCTGTGAACACCGGTACCCGTTCGCCGTTTGAGAACGCGCTCAAGATCTTGGCGTCCTTCGTCGCAACTAGGCGCACCGACGTCAGCATCGACCCGCTTGGCATCGTGAACGGCAGATTCGGAATGACGCCGCCCGCCGATGCTACGTAGTCGGGCAATGGCATATCCGGCGCCACACTCTTCAACTTCACCGTGACGGTGGTATTCCGCTGATCCTGCGAGCAACCGTCGGCCGCGTACTCGATTTCGCGCCGGAGGTAGTAATCCATCTTGTTGCCGCCGAGGTTATTGATCACGACCGCGGCGTACGGCGCGGAGTCCTCCGGAATGGTGTGGGCAAGCGGGGTCTCTTCGAGGATCTTCTGATCCGTCGGCGAAGCGCTCCATACCGCGATACGTCGTTCGCCAACGGCTCTGCCCAATGCGTCGAGCAGCTGGCGCGGAGCCTCTACCTGCCCCGTCATTTTCTTCACAACTGCGTTGGCAATGTCTTGGAGGTATTGCTTGCGCGCAACCTGATCTGTCGGGAAGCGTTGATATGCAATTGATTCGGTGAGCTCGACCACGTTCTCTTTGGTGATCTTCTCACCGTCGGCCAGCGTCACCGGCCCGACGGCACCAAGAATGTAGCTCAACGCGACGGGGTCGATGGCGATAGCGCCGTCGACATTCGTTCCCGACTGCTGCGCCCACATGGACTTCCAGATCTGGGCCGCGTACGGGAAATGCGAACTGAGGTTGCTGTTGCGGAAATCTGTGCTGGCGTTGGTAAATCCGTACTGCTCGGTGTACTCCGGACCGAGGTCGAGAGTCGTGAACGGTCCCTTGAGTTCGGTGTTGGCTCCCAGCGCCTCGACGGTGGGTGCACCGTTGTCAAGGTGAAGTATGCCGAATCCGCCGAGAATGCCGCCTGTGCCCCGCGCTTCAGCATTGGTCTGAAATCCCATGAAGTATGATCGCGGACCGTCTGCGCCCATCATTGAAGGCGCCAAACGAGCTGCAAGAGCGGTGTTTTCAAGCAGGGCGGTAATCTTCTCGGTCTGCGTTTGGACTTGCGTGCGGGCCTTCCCGAGCACCGAGAGATATGCAGGTTGCGGGATCGCATCTGCCTCTGCTTCCAGACGACGCGCATCCGCGGAGATCCTGCTGAGTGCCGGCTCGTTGTCGCGGAGAAGACGTACGTTCAGACGCGACCCTTCGAACAGCTTGTCGGGCGAAATGGCCGCGCCGACTTGCGACGACGGCTTGAGAACGTCTCTTGCCAGACCGAGGACCACGTTCGAAATCTGCTTACCGGTCTCGAATGGGCTCCCCACCCACGGGACCGCCGCAGCGATGCCCCATGGAAGCGAATGGGTTGAATCGCTCGCGGCTTGTGCATGAGATTGGGCCGAGTCTGCGAACCGCTGGGCCTCGTCGACGCGCCCGTCGGCCAGTGCATCCTTCGTTTGCTGCGCTGCCGCGCGAGCTTGCTCTAGGGAACCCTTGGCTGAGTAGGCCTCGAACCCAAGCCAACCGAGCAGCGCAAGCACAACAACAAGAAACGCTGCAGCGATCAACTTCGTCTCACGTCGACGCAGTAGGTCGCCAAAATGCTCGAACCTCGACGAGTCCTCTACGTCCGCTATTGGATTGTCATCTTCATTGTTCGAAGATTGGCTCAGCGGACGTAGCCTTCCCATATCGGGTTGCAGCCCGGAATCCGGGCTGCAACATCAACGGGACAAATGACTGTCCCGACTAGCCGACTCGGCGGGACTAGCAGCCCCTGCTGAACGACACGGTGAAGGTGCCATAGGGCCCGATCTTGGCACTGGCTCCAAGGAAGCACACCCGGAAGTCGAGCCCGCCCGTGATCGACTTGTAAATCGGCTTCAGGAACCCCGGGATGAGTGCGAGCGGCTTGAACACAAGCACCTGAGATGAAGGCTTCGGGGGAACACGATCTTCACCAATCCACCAAAGCTGATTCTGCAGCCAGTTGTCTTGGGCGATGTTGTCCAGCACCTGGGTCACCGGAGCAAGTGGTGCCGGGGTGGCGATATCGGCCTGAGCGGCAATCGCCGGAGTGAGCGTGGCAGCGGCTGCGACGGCGCAGGCTGCAGCAGTCACCTGAAACTTAGTTGTTGCGTGGGAAAAGCGTGTCGCGATAGCGGACATTTTCCTGGCCTTCCGTCAGGGAACTTGGGATAAAGAATCGCAGACTGTACGCGCTCTGTCAACACGAAACGTTGCAGGTGAGAGGATGTTTCTACGTGCAAGCAAATTAGGCGGAATGTTACCGCTGAATGACCGCTATCTCGGCTTAGTCGTGCCCGCGGAGTGGGTTTTCGCGGGATACATAACTTGCCAGCATCTCGCTGGCATCGGCCGCCTGATATCCCGCGGAATACGCTTTTGCCAGGTCTAATGCGCTATTTCGGGGCCGTGGCGCGATTGGATGTGCAATCGAGGCAAAGTATTGTTCGGAACTCACCCCACCTACGCGGTCCGGGTCATGGCCAGACAGCGCAAACACGCGACGGGCGATGTCCGCCCATGAGGTCACCGGCCCGGAGCCCGTCACGTTGTACACGCCGTGCTCGGCACGCTGATCCACCAAGAAGCGGATGGCACCGGCCAGTTCGGATGCGAAGGTCAATCTGCCGAACTGATCGTCCACCACTGACGGGTTCACGCCCCGCGCGGCAAGAGACACCATGGTGCGGACAAAGTTGGGTCCGTCGCCGATCACCCAGGACGTCCGCACGATGTAGTGCTTTGGGACCGTCGAAACAATCTGGTCGCCGGCAGCCTTCGTCGTTCCGTAGACACCCACTGGGGCTACGGGGTCATCCTCGCGGTAGGGCCGTTCTGTCGCGCCGTCAAAGACATAGTCGCTGGAGACGTGCACCAAGGTAAGGCCGTATTCAGCTGCAATACGCGCCAACGCCGTCAAGCCGGTCACGTTCGTCGCCCACGCGGCACCGCGGCCTTCTGGGGTCTCGGCCGCATCGACTGCGGTATACGCGGCAGCGTTGATGATGGTGTCGTAGTCCTGCCACCGGAACGCATCGTCGAAGTTGGCGAGGGACAGGTCCAGTTCCGCCCGTCCGGCGAAGTCCACGTGAGGGAAGTCGGCGTAAGCGCTCCGCAGGGCTCGCCCGACCTGTCCATTCGCGCCGAGGACCAGCGTCTTGCGTGGCAAAACCGGATCGACGTCCACCAGCGCCGGATGGACGCGGTCCTTAGCCGACAACTCTGCATTCTGCGGCGGAATCGGCCAGGCAATCGCGAGTGTTTCATCCGCGAGATTGACTGACGTGTAAGAAGCCTCAGGTGAATAGTGATCGTTCACCAGATAGGTGTAAACAGTATTCGGCTCAAGGGTCTGAAAGGCATTGCCGACGCCGCGCGGTACATACACCGCACGGGACGGATCGAGCTCGGCCGTGAACACTGCCCCGAAAGTGGGACCGGATCGCAGGTCGACCCACGCGCCAAAAATCCGCCCTGCGGCGACGGATACCAGTTTGTCCCATGGCTCGGCGTGGATGCCGCGGGTAGTTCCCACTGCGTCATTGGACGACACGTTGTTCTGCACCGGTCTGAAGTCGGGAAGCCCTGCGGCCATCATCTTCTCGCGTTGCCAGTTCTCCTTGAACCATCCGCGGTTGTCACCATGGACGGGGAGGTCCCAGATCGTCAGGCCTGGAATCGGGGTTACGTTGGCACGTAGTGCTTTTCCATATTCAGTCACGGTCACTGCCCTAGACGGGCGTAGAAGGCCTCGGTCGCGTCCTTGCTGGGCGCCCACCAGGCTTCGTTTTCGCGATACCACTGGATGGTCTCCGCCAGCCCAGTCTCAAAGTCGCGGTAGCGCGGCTCCCAGCCGAGTTCGGCTCGCAATTTGGAGGAATCGATTGCGTAGCGCAGGTCGTGACCCGCACGGTCGACGACGTGGTCGTATGCGTCGCCCGGTTGGCCCATAAGCTTGAGGATCATCTCGATGACAGTCTTATTGTTCTGTTCGCCATCAGCGCCAATGAGATAGGTCTCACCGCTACGGCCATTGTCCAGGATGGCGAGCACAGCCGATGAGTGGTCATCGGCATGGATCCAGTCCCGCACGTTCAGGCCCGCGCCGTACAACTTGGGGCGGATACCCCGCAGAATGTTGGTGATCTGGCGAGGTATGAACTTCTCGACATGCTGGTAAGGCCCATAGTTGTTGGAGCAGTTGGAGATTGTGGCGTGAACGCCGAAGGATCGAACCCAGGCGCGGACCATCAGGTCGCTGCCCGCTTTGGTTGATGAGTAGGGCGAGGACGGGTTGTACGGAGTTGCCTCGGTGAACCTGGACGGGTCGTCGAGTTCCAGGTCGCCGTACACCTCGTCCGTTGAAATATGGTGCAGCCGAACCCCATGCCTGCGGGCGGCCTCCAAGATCGTGAAGCTACCCACCAAGTTCGTGTGCAGGAAGGGATGCGGATCGCTCAAGGAGTTGTCGTTGTGAGACTCTGCTGCGTAATGCACCACGGCGTCGACCGATCCAACCAAACCGTCCACCAGTGCGACATCGGCTATGTCGCCGAGGACGAAAGACAGTCGATCATCCGGTAGACCCGCCAACGACTCTCGGTTACCCGCGTAGGTGAGCTTGTCCAGCACCGTCACGTGGTGGTCGGTGTGCGCAACGACGTAGTGCGCAAAGTTGGAGCCGATAAACCCTGCGCCACCGGTGACTAGCAATCGCGCCATCAGTGCCCTCTGTCCAACAGACCCAGCAAGTAGGTCCCGTAGCCCGACTTCACCAGCAGCTCAGCACGCTCACGCAAGTCATCATCGGTGAAATATCCTTGCCGCCAGGCGATTTCCTCGGGAACTCCGATCTTCAAGCCCGTGCGCCGCTCCATGGTGCGAACGAATTCGGCGGCATCGGTCATCTGATCAAATGTCCCGGTATCCAACCACGCGGTACCCCGAGGCAACACCTGCACGTGTAACCGACCCTGCTCAAGGTAGGTGCGGTTGATATCAGTGATCTCGTATTCACCGCGCGCACTGGGCTTGAGGACTTTCGCCATCGACACCACGTCATTGTCATAGAAGTACAGACCCGGGACGGCGTAGTTGCTCTTGGGAGACTTCGGCTTCTCCTCCAGCGACACCGCGGTTCCCTGCGCATCGAATTCGATGACGCCGTACGCAGCGGGCTCCGCGACCCAGTACGCGAAGATGGCACCACCATCCACGTCGTTGAACGCCTGAAGTTGCGAACCCAAACCAGGGCCGTATAGCAAATTGTCTCCAAGTACGAGCGCAACGCTTTCCGCGCCAAGGAATTCGGCACCAATCGTGAACGCTTGAGCCAGCCCATCTGGTGAGGGCTGCTGTGCGTACGTAATCGACACACCGAATCGCGAACCATCCCCCAGTAAGCGCTCGAAACTGGCTGCGTCGTGAGGGGTGGTGATCACCAGGATGTCCCGGATACCGGCCAACATCAACGTCGACAGCGGGTAGTACACCATCGGCTTGTCGTAGACGGGGATCAACTGCTTGGACACCCCCATGGTGATTGGGTACAAACGTGTTCCCGAACCACCAGCCAGGATTATCCCTTTCACGCGGCCATCGTGGCACAGCGTGGGCCGGTGGGCTAACTTTGTAGCGCGACTGGATCCACATCGCTACCAGCAGCAAATCCGCACCGCGCACCAGAGCTGAACCGGGAGTCGATCTGCACGTCCTATTCGTCTGCACCGGAAATATTTGCCGATCCCCGACCGCTGACCGGCTCGCCGAGGCGCTGGGTGCAGAACTTCAGATCCCGAATTTCGCGGCCTCCAGTGCAGGTACCCGCGCTGTCATCGGACATCCGATGCACGCCGAAGCTGCGCGTGTTCTCAGGGACTTGGGCGGTGATCCCTGCGATTTCGCGGCTCGACAGTTGACACCGCCTATAGCCAACCGCGCCGACTTGGTCCTCACGATGACCACAGCGCACCTCAACGCAGTGTTGGAACTCGCGCCGCGGCAATTTCGCAGAACCTTCACGCTTGGCGAGGCCGCTCTACTGGCGACTGCGGACGAATTACCAACCGTCGCGGACCTGGCCGTCCTGCGTCCACGACTTGCAGGTCGCGCTGTTGCCGACATTCCAGACCCCATCGGACAAAGCCCGGCGTACTTCGACGAGGTCGGATCACGGATCGCCGCACTACTGCCACCGATCCTCGAGCTGTGCCGGCGGTCCGCTTCGGCGAGCGGCGACTAAGCGCCACATGTGGCTCACCCTCTTCGTCATGGCCGTTGCGGTCAGCCTGGAACCCTTCCGCATCGGCATGTCAGTGGTGATGCTGAAGCGCCCACGCCCTCACCTGCAACTCGCTGCATTTCTTGCTGGCGGTTTCGCGATGGGACTGGCCGTAGGCGTCACGTTGTTATTCGCGATCGGCGGGCGGTTGCCCCAGGCACACTTCACGCTGCCCCGCGTGCAGATCGCAATCGGAGCCTTGGCGATCGTCGCGGCGCTCGTGATCGCAGTTACACCGGGGAAGGCGAGGACGCCTCCGGCCTGGCTGACGCGAGCGCTGGAAGGCCAGTCGCTCTGGGTCGCTGGCTGTGCCGGATTGGGGATCGCTCTCCCATCGGTGGACTATCTGGCGGCCCTCGCCCTCATCGCGTCGTCAGGGACCGATCCGTCAGTTCAGTTGGGCGCGGTCGTCTCGTTCAATGTCGTGGCATTTGGACTGGTGGAGATCCCACTGATCGCCTATCTGATCGCGCCAACTCAGACCAGCGCCGCTATGAGTGCCCTGAACGACTGGATACGCGGCCGGAAGCGCAGGGAAGTCGCCGTGCTCCTGTCAGTCGTCGGAGTGGTACTTCTCGTCGCGGGCCTGCTGGGAATCTGAGCTGGGCCATGGGGAGCCGGATCCGTGGGGGTTCCTTGGATCGGCATGGCCGCCGCTCGAGAATTTACTTCTCGTTCATCCCAGCATCAGAGGCCCACTTGCGCTCGGCAGAGCACCACAGGCATCCCGCTACTTGTGGTGTGGCCGATGCGACGACCGCCTGCAACCCACCGTCGGGCCCGCACTTTCCCGATGAAGCAGTGGCGGCAACTGTGTTGGCCGCACAGCTATCCCACAGTCAAGATCAATAGCTACAGCGCAACGCACGGCCGCCCACGTTGCCTGGCGTCGCCACAACGGAGACGGCGGATGCACACAATTCGGCGCCAATCAGGCAAGAGGGCTGTCGCACAAGGGATAAAGCAACCACGCATCCGGCCCGGACACTCCAGCCGCTTGTTTGCCGCACACAGATAAGCAACTCGGGATGGTCGACACACCTGCAGGCATCGAGCTATCGCGGCTAACGGCGACATCTGCTTCAAAACGGAAACATATGCGGCGCAATTATCGAACAACAATGCAAATACAGCAAACTCGAAGTTAGTCGTTTTCGTCGATTCGGGACAATCGAGACTCGCCGATTTCAACGAAAATCGTACGTTCGGACGACAACGAATATCGCTGTCCGACCTGCGGTTTTACGCGTATCTGGACAGTGCAGAAGGGTAGATCCAAAATTTTTAGCGTGCTCGTCAATAATTCACTGTGCAAACGCCGCATACGGCCGTTAGTATCCTCCTGAACTGCAGAAAGGATGAGAGTTGCATGGCGGAAGACGCACTCAAGAGCCTCGTATTTGATCGCGCACCTTCTTTGCAATTCAGCAAACCTTCTACAGGAACCGGCGACGCAGCCTCAGCGATAGCGGACAACGGCGTTCACTGTCACGCGCACACCCACGAAACATTGCCCGAATTGACGGTGCCGTCAGTGCAATACCAGCTTTAGCGTCGATATTTCAGAAATTCTGCGGAGGCCAAAATGTTTGCTGACTTCGAACGGACAGGCAAGTGACGGACGTAGCTGACGCCTTTACGAATACCGCTGATGCTGGGAAAACCCCGAGAGCCGACGAGGCGGTTAAGAAGCTGACCGCGGGCGCAGCCGAGGTGGCGCGGATGGGTTGGGACCGAATCGTGGTGCCGACAACCCGAATGGCGCCGCAGCCGACCGCCGATATTTCCGTCCGGGCCATCGACAAGACGGCACCCAGCCGACCGTTTCTCAGTCGTATCCGTGGATACATGGTGGTGCCAGTCGTTGATTGCGCCATGATGTTGGCCCCGCTGGCTTGGCGGCCGCCGCAAATCTATTCCATGATTGCGTTGGCTGTCCTTGGGATGCTGCTCCTCACCGGCGGCACCAAATACACGGCGCCACTGCACCTCAGCGTCTTGGACGAGCTGCCGACCATCCTCACCCGACTGTTGGCTGCCACCGCAGTTGTTGCGACGGCAATTCTCTATACGCACCAGAAGATCTCAGTCCTGACGTTTCTCGAGACGGCAGCGCAGGCTATCGCTCTCGTTGTCGTTGGCCGCGTGATCACGACGCGCGCCATCGCGGCTAGCCGCCGGCGGGGGCTGACGAGGCACAACACCGTCCTCATCGGCGGAGGGCCGGCGGCCGCCGAACTCGCGCGCACTCTTGCCGAGCATCCCGAATACGGACTGCGAGTCGAGGGATTTGTCGACGACTGCGACCTGTGCCCAGCCGAACAGCATCTTCCTCGCCTCGGCCGCGTCGCGGACTTGGACATGGCAGTAGTGACTTCCGGTGCAGACACGCTCCTCATTGCCGACGGCGCCTTTGAGGAGCGCGCTTTGATGACGGCCGTTCGAACCAAAGAATGCTTGACAGCGGAGCTGCTGATCGTCCCGCGGATGCATCACTTTCACACTCAGACTGGTATGGCCGACCAGATCGGCTCGATCCCGATCATGCGGATCCGTAATCCCAATCTGCAAGGACCCACCCGCGTGATCAAGCGAGTGTTCGACATCGTCGTCTCGTCGATCGCGCTCATGGTGCTGACCCCGGTGTTGGCTGCCGCCGCGCTCGCGGTTCGGATAGAAGGCGGTCCCGGCGTCATCTTCAAGCAGGTTCGAGTCGGTCGTGACGGCAAGCAGTTCGAGCTGCTCAAATTCCGTTCGATGCGTCCAGCGAACGAGGCCGAGTCCCAGACTCGGTGGAATGTCGCCTCCGACAACCGAGTTGGCGCTGTTGGCCGATTCCTGCGATGCACCTCAATTGACGAGCTGCCTCAACTTTGGAATATTTTCCGCGGCGACATGACCGTGGTGGGGCCCCGCCCAGAACGGCCACATTTTGTGAAGCAGTTCTCCGATGAAGTCGACCGGTATGCCTACCGCCACCGGGTTCAGGTCGGACTTACCGGCTTTGCCCAGGTCAGCGGACTCAAGGGGAATACGTCAATATTCGACCGAGCGCGATACGACAACTTCTATATCGAGAATTGGTCCCTCTGGCTAGATATCAAAATCGTGATTCGGACGTTCCGCGCGGTTGTTCTCTATCGCGAGAGGTCCGGCCGCTAGCGAGTTTCGACTGGACCAGAAACATCTCGGTCATCCTGTGGGCGTGGAACCGGCAGACACCCACCACAGGATGACCGAGTCGTTGAGTAGCCTGACCACCATGCCGAACGCGTCCATCCTGACCCTGCTGCAGGAACGCGCCATCGCGACTCCCGACGCCGAGGCCTTCACGTTCACCGACTACGACGTCGACCCGGCCGGTGTCCCGGAAACGCTGACCTGGGCGCAGGTACACCGCCGCACCGTCAACGCGGCGCTGGAGTTCGAGCAGTACGGGTCACCCGGAGACCGGGCTCTGATCATCGCGCCCCAGGGTTTGGACTACATCGTCGCCTTCCTAGGAGCCATGCAGGCCGGCTTCATCGCCGTTCCCCTGTCGGTTCCGGTGCCCGGCTCCCACGATGAGCGGGTCAGCGCCGTCGTGGCCGACACATCGCCGGTGGTGGTGCTCACCACCTCCCCCGTTGCTCACCTGGCCACCCAGTACGTCGACGACGGGGCTGCCGTGGTCGCGGTGGTATCCGTTGACACCCTCGACCTCGACGGGCCGGTGCCTCCCAATGCAGATCCGGCCGACGGCCCGGATACCGCCTACCTGCAGTACACGTCGGGTTCGACCCGATTGCCGGCCGGGGTCATGATCAGCCATCGGAACCTGCTGGCGAACTTCGAACAACTCATGGCCGACTACTTCGCCGACTTCGCAGGAGTGCTGCCCCTGACCTCGAAACTGGTGTCGTGGCTGCCCTTTTACCACGATATGGGCCTGATGCTGGGAATCGTGGGGCCCATCCTCTCGGGACAACCCGCGCTCCTGATGAGTCCGATCGCGTTCCTGACCAATCCGGTGCGCTGGGTAGAGACGATGTCGCAGCCCGAGTACGCGTGGTCGGCGGCGCCCAACTTCGCCTTCGATCTGACCGCGCGACGAACCACCGACGCCGATCTCAAGCGCCTCGATCTCAGCGGAGTCGTCGGCATCATCAATGGTGCCGAACGGATTCACCCGTCGACACTGGTGAAGTTCAACGAGTGCTTCAAACCGGTGGGTTTCCGGCCGGAGATGGTGGTGCCCTCTTACGGACTCGCGGAGGCGACGGTCTTCGTCGCCAGCGGCAACAACAACCGTGCATCCGATGCCGTCGACTTCGACCCTGCCGCGCTGGCCGCAGGCAGCGCGGTCCGCAGTCCAGGGGGGCTGCCTCTGGTGCGGTACGGGATGCCCGTCTCGCCGTTGGTGCGGATCGTCGACGCCGATACCTGCCGGTCGTGCTCGGACGGCACCATCGGTGAGATCTGGACCCACGGAGAGAACGTCTCTGCGGGCTACTGGCGTAAACCCGAGCAGACCGGGTCGGCGTTCGGCGCGACGCTGATCGAGGCTCCTGCGGGCACCCCTGACGCGGGTTGGCTACGAACCGGCGATCAGGGCTTCATCTCCGAGGGTGATCTCTTCATCGTGGGGCGCATCAAGGACATGCTGATCGTGCGAGGCCGCAACTACTACCCCGAGGACATCGAGGCCACCGTCCAGCAGATCACCCGCGGGCGGGTCGCTGCCATTGCCGTGCCCGACGAGCAGACCGAGAAACTGGTCACCGTCATCGAGTTGAAGAAACTCGACGACTCGGGGGATCTGGCCATGGTGAGAAACGATGTGACAGCTGCGATTTCACGCGCGCACGGACTGCACGTCGCCGATATCGTACTGGTGGCTCCTGGTTCGATCCCCACCACGACGAGCGGCAAGATCCGCCGGGCTGCGTGCATCGACCAACATCGGCAGGGGCAGTTCGTGCGGCTCGACGCCTAAACCGTGACCTTGTCGGCGGTCAGTGGTTTCGCCGTGTTCGGGAACGAATGCGTGCCGTGACACACACGCCGCGGAGCGCTGGACGGTGCCCGTTCAAGTGAGAGCCTGGCGGCAATGCTTGCATCAGAATCGAGCGTGACGCTGCAGAACTACTGGTTGCAGCACTTTCTCGTCGCCGCTAAGCGGGAGCATAAGAGCGTATGTCGCCCCCATGATCAACATCAGAAGGCCATACAGCGGATCAGATAACAGACCCCAGCCCGTAAAGGTGCTGATGACGAACGGAACGAAAAAAGCTGCCGCGGCCGCGGCTGGTACTTGGACGATACCGACTTCCTTGCGCAGGCGAAATCCGCGAATGAACGTCCAGAGTACGGGTAGCCACAGAGCAATTGCACCCACTACACCCACCTCCACCGCTGCCAGCAGGAATGCATTGTGCACTGGTACACCCGAGGCGGTAAGGGCGTCTGACAGCCCGATGACACTGACATAACTGTTCGGGCCCACCCCGACCAGTGGATGGTCCATGACAGCCTGCAGCCCGATGTCCTGAAGAACGCTGCGACCGCCACCGGTCGGATCTTCCTCGAACCGTTTCTGCAATACCGGATAGCTGGCAAGCAACCCAACTATCCCGATACCCAACGCTCCGAACCTCTTTCCCCTCGGAGCCCTCTGTCCATAGGCGAAGAACGCCCAACCCATCAGCAATACAAGAGCTCCGAGAATCTGCGCACGGCTTCCCGCTCCGATACAGATTCCCATCACGAGCACGAAAATCAGCGAAGTGCGTCCGCTCCGCCAAGAAGCTGCCGAATCACGAAGGGCAAGAATAAGAACAAAGATCATCAACGTTGCATTCGCAAGCTGGCCTGGGTGATTCAGAAGGCCGTTGTATCGCCCCTCGAGGAGGGCAAGCTCCTCAGCGCTCATCGGGTTGATGTCAAACCCGATCGCTTGCGCGATGACCACCACGGCCTGTATCCCGAGCAGTCCCGTCAGATACATGGCAGCACGCTCGCGTTCACGCGGATCGGCGCGTAAGGCGTAAGCGCACGAAGTTCCGACGAGCCACGCCGCAAAGCCGACACCGAGGTGCGCGAGGCCAGCGTCGTGTTCGTCCGATCGACCCCACGACAGCCAAGTCCCGGCAACCAGCCAAATTGCGGCCGGTGCGAGAAGCCAAGCTCCCGGGCAGTGCATACGGCCTGCAAGATTGATGAGCAGTGCCGTAACCACGGCAATCATCACCGAAGTCACGCCGACCGAAGACGGGGCAATATCGACGTGCTTGTGCACGTCGCCTAGATAAAAGAGATACACCGGGGCCAAGTAGCACACTGCGACGATGAAGACCAGGGTGATCGCCGCGCTACCTTGAGCATTCTTCTGCAACCCACGCGCAACGACCAGCGCAAACACCACCGCAAGAATGTAGACAGTGGTCATGGCATCGCTACCCTTCGACCCTTGGACCATGTCGAGGCCGCACCCCAATGCGTGCTCAAGAAGCCATCAAACTTGCTATCCGAGCCGCGTTTCTCGACTTATGCTTCGAACAATACGTCGCAAAACCTTGCCAATACACTTTCGATTTCCCCACGCCTCGCGTCGAGGTGCTTTCGTAATGAAGAGCATCTATGTCGCGAAGAACGATGTTGCGGTAGCCCCGCGCATTCACCCGACGTGCCAGATCGACGTCTTCGTAGTAAAGAAAATAATCCTCGTCGAAGCCGCCGACGTCCGAAAATAGTTCGTACCGGATCGCAAAACAGAAACCAGAAACCCAATCAACCTCCAATTCGGGCCCTTCCCGCAGGCTGTCCGCCAGCGTGTTCCGCTTTCCCAGAACTCGTCCGCCGCCAGCAATGATCTTGTTCCGCAATCCAGTCGGTAGCAGATCATCCAAACGAGTCGCAGCAGCAACCTCTTTCAGCAGCGACGGCCAAGGGCCCCCGGCGAAACCGAGGCGACCATCCGGATACCGCATCCTCGGAGCCACCATCCCGACGTCGTCCGCGTTGACGCGAGTATTGAGGCGCTCGACTACGCGCGGAGTAACCACACAGTCCGGATTGACCACAAGGAGATTGATGTCATCTGCTGTCGCTGCGCGTGCGGCAGCGACAGCACGGTTGACCCCTCCACCGAAGCCGTGGTTCAGACCGTCCGACAAAACTGCGACCCTACCGCTCGCGATCTTCTCGATGACCGATCGTGTCGCGGTGTCGGGCGAGTTGTCCCATACGAATACGCGCAGTTCCGGGACTGCCAGCAGAGCGTTTATGCATTCGGCTATCACCGCCTGCGAGCGGAACCCGACCACGATGGCCACCGGAGTGTTCATTGAACCGACAAGCCAATCCCGCTTCGGCTGAGCTGGCGGGCGGGTGTGCCGGACGCGGCCGTTCGATCGCTATGCCCATCTCCACTCAATTTCAGATTTGTCAAGATGACAGGCGCTCCAAACGATTCCGGGTGAATAGCCACGAGTAGCTCAGATTCACTTCAGGATAGGGGATGTAGATGCGGTGTGACACACGGAGGGAAGCATTCGATTTTCACATTTTCTTGCCTCCCGGCGCGGCACTTCGGAATAGACAACGACGGCCCCGCGTCCGCACTGTCCCGATGTTTCCATTCGGCGTACTGCCACCCTGGATCTTCCTCCTGGCGCGACATCAACGAGCCGCGTGTTTTGCAGCCAGATCGCTGAAGACGCGCGCGTACTCCTGGGCATAAGAGGTCCACGAATGGTGCTTCTCGACGAATCGCCGGCCTGCCGCTCCGACGGTACGTGCGAAAGTCGGGTCGGCGAGAACTCGTGATACTGCTTCTGCCGTGCCCACCGCGTCGTCCGAGACGAGTGCCTCCTTGCCCCAGTCGAGGCCCACCAGTGCTCGCGCAGCCAGTGAATTCAGCACCGTCGGCGCACCCGCTGCGAGCGAATGCAGTGCTTTCAGCAGCACACCGGCCTCAACCATCGAAGGAGCGAGAACAACGTCTGCTCGTCCGAACTCGCCGTGATAGTCATCGGTCGCCCCGACGACTTGTACTCCCGGGATACGAACAAGATCCCGGACCGAGTCCCGTGGTCGCGCGCCCACGATCCGTAGGACGGCGTCGGGGTGCTCTCGCCGAACGAGAGGCAAGACCTCATTCGCGAGATACTCGGCAGCAAGCACGTTCGCAGGCCGCCACATGGCGCCCGCAAAAAGCAAAACCGGAGCCTCTCGCTCCGCGCACGTCCAAGCCGGCACGTCCAGAGAGATCCCAATCCGGGGCGCGGACGACGATTGCGTCAAATGCACCACGTCGTTCCTATCACTCTCGGACAGGGTGAACACATGCGCGGCGCGACGAATAGCGGCTCGCTCCCAAAACCCAAACCGCTTGAGTTCTACACGGTTGAAGGCTCCACGTGGCGTATACCAAGGAGAACGAATGGCCTGGCGGTACGCGCGGGTGCCCAAGTCGTGCAACGTAACTGTCGTGGGGATATCTCGAATTGCCAGCGCCGCTTCTGCGGGGTGAATGTATTCCATATGCACGACATCAGGATCGACCTGCTTCGCGACCCGAAGCGCTTCACGCGTTGATTGCCTGCTCCAAGATGCCCGGAAATGATAGGGGTACAGTCCTGCAGCTGCAGCCACGCTTTCTCGCACCGGTGATGCGGCGTGATAGTTGACGCCGCCGACCACAGAACATTGAGTCTTGTCGGCGGTAGGCGCGTACACGTGCAACTCGACAAGCTTGCCGAGTTCGTGAGCCAGCGGCGCCATGTAGTCAGCGGCCGCATGATCGTGAGCCTGCAGCGGAGAGAACGGCGAGATCAGAAGGACCCTGGTCACTTCCGTTGGACCGGCGTTCACAGCAGGCCCGAAAGTGAAGAAACGGACTCCTCGAGTGCCGATCTGAGAATACCGGCCGACCGCTGCCGAACTTCTGACTCCGCCTCGATCTTGTCAAGTAATACTTTTGGCGCAGAGGCGATGTCGTGGGTGTCGATCCAGTACGGAGACGATCCCACACTCTCAAAATAGTCTGCGTACTTGAATTCGGGCTCGCCGGAGAGCTGTGGCTCCGAGAACCTGAGCAACGCAGCCGGCACACCGAGCGCATCGGCGACGATCAAGCCATGCAGACTCGAGGTGTAGACGATCGAAGCATCCCCGATCGCACGTACGACTTTTATCGGGTGCTCGTTGGGCAGGACGACCTCACACCCATCCGCAGCCAATGCTTTCAAGTGCCCCCGCGACTCCGAATTCGCCCAGACTCGATAATGCGGGACCACGACTGGGCGCGACCCGCGCCGAAACTTGAATCCTTCGACCAGAGCAGGGGCGAGTAGCCCAGGGTCACCGAGCGTCGTGCTCAGCGGCAGCCCTAGAGCGTCTCGCGTCCGAGGCCCGCGGACAGCTACGAACGTTCCCACCGACCGCAATACGGCTTCACGCGATTCCGTCGTCGGGGCAGAACGCAAGCCCGATCCCCATACGACCGAGCAAGTCGGTTTGCGTGCCCACGTATACAAGTCGAGGATAGATCCGATGCCTGTGACTTCAGCGGAGTCAAGGGAAGCCCACGTGACGTGATACCCGAACGAACGAAAAATCAGTGGCGACATTTCATCGCCAAAGTTCGACAGTAGTCTGCCACCGCTGGCGCGCAAACGAACCCACGTCGCGGAGTTGGATCTCATCTCTACCCAAGCAGCGCGCAAATCTCTACGCGGGGACCACCAGAAGAGCTTCATGCGCGATCGTCCGACTCAAGCTCGCTCACGCGCAGCGTCACGATTCCTCGGTTAGGAAGCAGCCAACTTGCTTCCAAGCGCCCCTCAGTGATCGGCCGTAGGCGAGGGAGTGAGAACTTCCGGGGAACTGCACCTCCCCGGCCGGCGCACCGCTCACCCAACCCTCTGGATGTACAACGATCCCGGCTCCCGATCTTCGGTCAGATACGGGCACTTTGCCTTCAGTCGATCGAAGTGGTTGTGACGCAGAAAGTTGAGAGCGCCCAGCACTTTCCAGTCCTTGTTCGATGTCAAGAACGCCTCAACTATGTATTGCTCGTTCCAGAAACGCACTTCGTCGACTAGCCACTCAGCGGGGTAATCCTTCGGCGAGAAAATATCGTGGATATGGACTATCACGCCAGGCTTCAGCCTGGGGAGGATGTCGAGATACTCCACGACCACGTCGCCGCCAGGGCGGATGACGTGCGACGAATCGATGAACAAGATGTCATCTTCGTCGAGATCGTCAAAAATCCCGAAGTCGCAGTCTTCGACCTTTTCGCGGATCACCGTGACATTGCCACCCAGTTTCTCTAGGTAGTCGTGCTCGTAAGGTTCGATGAGCACATGCTGGCAGCTGTAGCTCGGATCTTCGGCCAGGTTCGCCGCGAGTGCACGTCGAGCGAGGCGCGTCGAGAATCCGCTGCCGATTTCGATGATCCGCTTCGGCTTTTTCAGTCGGATCAAGTTGTACCAGTACTCGGCGTCTCCAGACTCGAAAGAACTGTTCTCCAGATAGTAGTCATAGCCGGGTGCACTATGCCTAGGCAAACTATCCAATTCGCTGTCGTGCGAAAATGACTCCAATAGGCCAAGTTGATCGGCCACATTCCAGTCGATGCCAGGTAGCGGCCTGTCCTTTGCGAGCAGGCTTCGCACCGACTCGTTGTTAAAAGCCGGTTCATAGTAGTGATCCAGAAGCGGAAAGCAGCCGGCTCGAATGAGCATCGACTTGCTCTTGGGGAGACGCTCAACTCCTGCTCGCCGCACCAGCCCGAGAACGACCGCGCACAAGAACACAAGCGGCGAAATCAGCAGATCGACGGCGGGCGCAAGCCGCTCAGCCATCTGCTTGGAGAAAACCTTCAACGACCCTCCTGGATTAAGCAAGCGGCGGTTCATTTAGCCGTCGGTCCGCTCGCGTGGAGCCTAGCTTGGATTGGCGAGAACGATTGGGTTGCGTGACTCCATGTTGCGTCAAAACTACTGTCCCACAACACATCATGAGACGCCTGGCGGTGACTTGCTCAACGGAAGGCACTAAGGGAGCAGCGTATCCCAATAGCGTCTCGGGTGGAGAGTATCCCGGTTGCCTCCGGGGCGAAAGTTGTGACGACACGCAATGCGCCATGACGGTGGCCCCTCAGTGATTACGCAAGTGGTTTCAGCCGCCTCAGCACACACCCTGACCACGCTTGCGGATTCCTATCGTGGACTATTGGCGACACCGATAGCTTGCAGCTATTTTCTATCCGCATTTTTGCTTTCGGCAGCATGTCGAATTTTCTCAATCAGAGTCGCGATCGAACGATGCACCCCATAAAGTGATGCGCATAGGCGTCCAGCTCTGATCGCATTGCGCTGATAGATCACGATAGGCGATCTACATATGCGAGCCGAGCGGGTACTTGCCAGATTGAAGGGACCCAAGAAATGGCGAAGGTACTGCTCATCTCATTTTCGACTCTGCCCACGATGCAGAAGTACCTTTATAGCGCCGGCGATGAGCTCACGGCCCTCGGACATGATGTTTGGACTGCTGGTTCCACGAACTTACGAACTATCTACGAACTGGGACCTCGAAACCTCGTCGTCAGCACGCCAGCAACTCCACGCCCTTCCTTCTCGTCTCTGTGGTCATCAAAAAAATCCCTCGATATCGTGATTGAGCTAATTCAGCGTGTGCGTCCTGATGTTGTTCACTTCGTCAACAAGCACGCTTGGAACTACTTGCTTCTGCAACAAGTGAGATGGCGGGGTATCCGCACGAGATGGGTGCATACATTCCACGATCCGATTGGACACCAGGGAGACTCGGTTCAGCGAGGAGTTGTGGCCTACCACAAGGTCGTTCAGCGTCAGCTCGACGCGATCATCGTTCACTCCGAGACAGCACGATCTCAAACACAGCAGGTGCTCAGACCGAAGTGCCTCGTGGCCCGATCGCCTCTGGGCCTCAAGCGGTGGAAGGACTATGAGACCGCCGGTCCCCGCGCCTCCAAACGCGCTCTGGTGTTCGGACGATTGAACCTTTACAAGGGCTGCAAAATGTATCCGGACATCTTCAACGAGGTCCACCGACTCGACCCGAGCATCGAAATCACGGTCGCCGGGCAGCCGTCCAAGGATGTGACAGACGAGCTTCTCACTCGGATTGCAGCATGTCCCAATGTTCGTCTGGACGACCATTTTATCGAGGAGCACGCAGTGGAGCGGTACTTCCGCGAAGCGGCACTCGTCCTCACCCCGTATACATCGATGACACAGTCCGGGGTAGTCCTGGATGCGTACTCGCACTCGCGTCCGATCCTCGCGTTTCATATCGATGAGATGCGCGAATTCTTGCCGCATCGGACAAACGCAGTGAGTCCTTTCGACACGAGTGAGTACGCCAGAGCTCTGGTTGAACTCCTCAACAACCCCGCGGACTGCCACAAAGCCGGACGTGAGGCGTGGGAGTTCGGGCGGGAACAGTTCTCGCCGTCATCGATGGCCGCCGGTTTCGCTGCGGTCTATGAGGCAGTGACGGCAGGTTCGGTCAACGAACCATCAGTGGTCCAATAACAAACTGACCCTACGAGTTGTGCAGTCTGCAACTCAACGCCGTCCGCCACGGCGACGCGTCGGCGTGGACTTGGTGAGGACGCGACCCAGAACGTCTGCCAACAGTTTTCGCGTCGGTCCGCTCAGTAGGAGCAGAGGAAAGTAAACCAACCCGCCAACCGCAAGGCCGCCGAGAAGACTCACCACGGTTGAGCCCGCGTCCCACTGCGTGACAGCCCAACGCACGGCGCCGCCTGCCACAAAACCGCACGACAGTACGTGAAGCCCAGTTCGCAAGAACTTCCAAGCGGGCATCTCGTCGCAACGGTGTAGCCAAACGAGACTGACGAACCACGAGATCGCCAGTCCTACAGCAAATCCCCAAGCGACGCCCTGGACTCCGCCGATCGATCCGATGAGAATGCAGGCGACAAGGATCGGTTTTGTGACGAGGCTGAAGTAAAATAATTGCTTCGCGTTACCAGATGCAAGAAAGGCCCAGTACGACACGTAGCTTAGGACTTGCGCTGCGCCGCCTATAGACAGGATCGCTAGCAGTGGTGCAGATTCGACCCATTTCGGCCCGAGCACAAGTTGTACCAACGGCTCTGCGAGCGACGCTGTCAACGTGAAGACGAACAACAGAGATGCCGAGAGAACGACTTGCGCCTTCCACAGTAGCGGGTAGAAGTCGTTGCCTTCGTGGTGTTTCCGAGACAACAGCGGCAGAGCGACATTCGTCAGCGGCGCCAGAAGTTGGTTCGCAGGAACAGAGAATATTTGAAAGGCCCGGTTGTAGAGACCGAGTGGACCAGCCCCCCAGCGCATGCCAATCAGGTAGCTGTCGGTGTTGGAGGCCGCGTAGTTGATCAATTGGGAAGCGCCAGAATGGATGCCAAACACATAGAGTGCTTTCATGCCCGGCTCGCGACGTGGTCGCCCAGGCCACCAACGGGTGACAACCGCGCGCAAAATCAGCAGTGATCCGTAGACACCCAACATCTGGACGACGAGCGACCAGTAGCTGGCCCCAGCCACCGCCGCGGCAATCCCGGCAGCGAGACCGATAACTTGAGATGTCGTATCGGTGATCGTCAACGCGACGAAACGAAAGTCGCGGGCCAGCCTGACCTGGAACTGGGCTTGCAGCGCATTGATCGTAAACGCGAGTGCAACGAACGGAGCGATGTCCCGCAGCACTGGCTCGCTATACATGCGCGCTACCGCTGGTGCGGCCAGCGACAGCGTTGCTGTCATGGTGATTCCGACAAGCGTATTGGTCCAGAAGAGGTTGCTGGCTTGGCCATGCGTCAACTTGGACGTCTGGATTGCGGCCTGGGACAACCCGAAATCACGGAGCAGTTCTCCGAGCATGACAAAGACCGCCAACATAGCGATCAGTCCGATTTCGTAAGGACTCAGGAGCCTAGAAAACGCGATCAGACCCACCAGCTGTACCAGAGCTTTGATGAGCTGGCCGGCGATGGTGACCGCTCCGGCCCTTGTCGCGGAGGTGGCACGCATCTGCTCAGTGGGTTGAGACATCCGAGTCACCCTGCTTCGTGACGTCGGCGCAGCGAACGCGGGGTCGATTTACGTCGATGTCTCTACTCCTATGGATGGGACGTCATCCTGCCTCGTAGGAAGTCGCGTTCCGGGGTCCGTCGCGGCGGAGACCCGGCCCAGCATCGGCGCACTGAAGAGAGCTAACCAGGCGCGAGATGTATCCGCAGCCCTGAAGTGATGGCTCATTATATACAGCCGATTGTGACGGTACGTTTTGCGCTCACGGGTGGGTCCATGAAGACATCTCAGCCACTCGATTCCCATCATCGACGGATCGATCCGGTCAGATAATACCGGCGCGTTTCCGGGATATTGCTGTGAAAGTCCAACCCCCCTAGTTGGATTGGACACCTCAACAGAGTTACATCACTGACAGCCTAGCGACAAATGAATACCGCCGGCGCCCCGCACTGAGCGAGTAGACGCCGTGCTCAACGCGTGAAACGATTCGGCGCATGCAAAGTGGGACGCTATTTCGAATCACCATCCCGCGCATCTTCCCGGCGATACTGTGTTTACTCGGTGTCATCTCATGCGGTACACACCAGACTCAGGTGCCGGGCACCGCAGCCCCCTCGATGCGTGAAGTGGGGCTCCAGGGGGATCACTGCACGAGCTCGAATACCGTCGCAGCGTTCGGCGACTCTCTCACATACGCTCTGACCAAAGACGGCGATTCCTGGATACAAGCCAGACCGACTTGGCTCCAGACGATGGCGACTGATCTCGGAGGCTGGTGCTCCTTTAACGGCGGCGTGCCATCTGAAGGCTCCGCTCAGATAGCCGTGCGACAGGGCGGACTGCGACCACGGCTCACCTTGGAAGGCAACCAGATCCCGGCCCACGCAAACGAAGTCCCGGTCGCGGCCGTGAGCCCTTCGGACGGATGGTCACTCGATACGAAGGCGGGCATCCTCACCCTGAAGGGAACATTGGCCGGTGTAGCAGGCAAGCTGCAGTACACGCCTACTGGCGGAGCCAATACGTGGTCGTATCTACCGGACTCTCCGCCTCCTTCGGCTGTCTCGGTACCGATGGAATCGGAATTTCTGGGAGATCAACAATTCGGCGATCACGACGCCCTGCAGATAATTTGGGCTGGAACCAATAATCGGGTGCAGATCGACGCCATCGAGCGAGATACGGCAACGATGATCGCTTCACTGCCACCGACCACGCGGTACCTCGTTATCGGCACGATTCCCGAAACCAAGGATGTTCTCACTGCAACATATGGACAAAGGTTCGTGGATCTACGCACCTGGCTTTCCACTCATGGCCTCGCCGCGGCCGGGATTTCGTCACCAACCACCGAAGACCTGGAAGCTACCGCAGCGGGCCGCATTCCACCATCTTTGACGGTGGCGGGCGGGCACTTCACTCAGGCCGGGTATGACGCAATCGGGCATTATTTGGCGAAAGTTGTGGTCGCACTGGGCTGGGACTAGTGGAAGAGTCTGTGGTCGCGAGTATGGGCGTTCATCGATGATTGTCGTGACCTAGCAATTGATGGATCAGCGTCATCGCCTCAGATGACCCCGGCACGCTTGAGGGCTTCGCCGATGACTGGGGCAAGCCTCACACCGTAAACATCGGACATGTGTTGGTCGTCCCATCGCGTCGGAGTTGAGTCGGCAAAACTCGGACACCGGTCCTGCATGCAAAACCACGGTCTCGAATCGATCCAGATTCCACCAAGCGATTTCGCGAGATCCTGCTCCGCTGATGCCCTCAAGCGCCAGATGCGAGTAACCCTGTTGACACATCCAGACGGAGTACTCGACCGCTTTCCGTAGCAGTCCCGTATGTTCACGCCGACGTCAGCTGGCGGGGCGGCCAGGAGTGCAATTTTATTCACACTAGCCCGTATCTTCGCCACGATACGATTTGTCGACGAGGTCCAATCCGCCGGTGTCATCTTCCGGTCGGCGCCGTTGACTCTTTTTTCCAGATAAGTGTTCGAAATGATCACCACATCGGGCTTGGTGGCGTTGATGTAATCGATCGCATGCTGCTTTTTTGCTGGACATGCGGCCATCGCCTTGTCGTCCCCGATGTAGAGAACGTCATCGACGAATTCGCAACCATACATCGCTTCGGTGTGAACCTGTACCGCTCCACCGGAATTCAACGCGATTTCCTTCAACGGTCCTACGTACGTCATTGCAATCGAGTCGCCGACCAGCACGATACGAGTCTTCGCAGAACTCGAACCCCACGTGCACGAACCATCTATCTGATCAAGACCGCTGCACGCGGCGATATCCGGTGGAACATTGGGGCCACCGATGACATCCTCAATCGAGGGGTGGAGTTCAGGCCACGATGCTGCTGTCAATGCTTCGGCGATCTGGGCTTGAAGCGCGGAACCTGCCGGGCCCAACTTGAGTTCGGCAGCGGCTGCCGCTACGGCACTCGGGGCGATCTCGCCGTCCGTGAGCACATCGTCGTGATTGACCGTCGGTTTGATGACCAGGATGCACATGGCGGCGGTCAGCAGAAGCGTTGCGGCAGCGGCGCCATACTGACTTGATTGTTGCGGGTGGTACTTTCCGCGCCGAATCCTTTTTGCGGCGTTGCGGACCTTGGCTCGATCCACGCGGCGCAGTGGCTTTTCAACCAAGTAATAAGATGCGATCGCCAGTCCGAACGACAACGCCACCACCGCCACACGGTAGTACGTGTCCTGGTCGATGACAGAACCCAATAGGACGATCACCGGCCAGTGAACCAGATACAGCGAGTACGAGATGTCGCCGATGAAGGTACTCACGGGGTTGCGGAGGAAGCTTTGCCATGCTGGTTCGCCGTCAACACCAGCAGCCAAGACCAATCCCGCGCCGACCACAGGTAGCAGTGCCCACGGAGCCGGAAAACCCGCGGAGCCGTCCTGGATCAGATAGAGGCTGGCTCCGATGGCTAAGAGACCCGCCCACGACAGGATGGGTTTCATTGTCAGGGGTATGCGGGCGAGCAATCCCGCCGCCGTCGCAAGCAATGCGCCGACACCCAACTCCCAGACCCGCGCAAAGGTATTGAAGTACGCCGATGCGGGAGCAGCCACGGTTTCGTCCACGGCCCACCCGAATGACGCGGTCACGATCACGGCCATCGCACAACCGGCGATCTGCATTCGGCGAGCATGGGTCCAAGCTTTGCGAAGAACCATCACGCCCACAACGAAAATCACTGCCGGCCAGACGAAGTAGAACTGCTCTTCGATTGACAATGACCAGTAATGCTGTAGCGGCGACACCGCATCGCCCGCGTTGAAGTAATCCGTCCCCTCGGCCGCAAAATGCCAGTTCGCGAGGAATCCGAAGGCCCATAGGGCATCCACCCCCACCTGATGCGACTTGAACGGCAGAAACACCAGCAGCGACGCGAGGTACGTCAGAATCAAGACGACTGTGGCTGCTGGGACGATCCGGCGCAACCGGTTCCAGTAGAATTCGCGGAAGGAGACGTTTCCGCTGCTCTCGGCCTTGCGAAGAAGGTTTCCGGTGATGAGAAAACCGGAGATAACAAAGAACACGTCGACGCCGACGAAGCCCCCACGTGGCCAGTTGAATAGATGATTGGCAAATACCGTGACGACTGCGACCATCCGCAAGCCCTGGATATCCAGTCGTTGATGTGCGCGCGCAGCGTGTCTTCGACGCCGCCTAGATATCCTTCTGTTTCGCTGCAGAATAGTTGTCATTGCTCCCCCAGGGACCGCACGCGTTCACGTCGGACTGTGAATTTCGGTGACGTTTTCCGACATCCTGCTAAGGCAGAAGAAAGCGAATTGTCTGGAGCCGAGTATTCCACAACCAGGTGCATTGAAGCGCGTTGAGCGACAGCACGGATAGTGCAGCATCAGGCGGTGCGACGACCCGCTCCCAGTCCGCTGTGCTGAAGCGCCTGAGAAAAGCGCCAGCTCACTGTTAAGGCCACACGAAGCCGTGCGCGGCGACGTCTTCGATCCCCCGGATCTCAGATGGACAACGGCCGGATCGCAGCGTCTTGGTTGCCGTGTCTCTCGCCCTCGAGTATTTCTTCGCGTCAATTGAACTTACTGAGAAGGTCAGTCAAAGTCTTACGCTGACCGGTATCGACAGACAGCGGGTGACCTCCCTGCGAGAATCCGCTGTTGTCCCAGACTCCGATCTTGTCGATGTCGCCGACCCCCTGATCGGCAAGTCCCCAAACGATCGAACCAAGGACGCCTGGAACATTATGCAGGTCCTTGCCACTCACGATGCGACCTACTTGTTGCGCCGGCGTCAACGACTGTGGGGTGCCGAACTCGCCAACCAAGATCGGTTTACCAAGACTTGAAAAATTCGACAGATTCGAAACGTCCACGTTTTCGAGATATACGTGGATATCGATGAAATCTGATCCACCGTTCGCGGTCCAGGCCTGATACTGGATCGACTTTTGGTCGGACCAGAAGTCAGCAGGATTTCCGAATCCGTCCGACGAGTTGGACGTAGTCAGCGGAATCCCCGGTGCAACAGCCCTGATCGCGCTATACAGATCGAGTACGTTCTTGACTGTCAGCCCATCATCTTTGCCTGAGCCCTCTTGAAAGACATCGAATCCGATCACGTTCGGGTATGACGCCAAAGCCTTCGCCACCTCGGTGATCGCGCCGACGCGGTCAGGGTCGGCGAAATCGTAAGTCGATCCATCCCAAAATGCCCACTTCTCGCACAGTGCGGGATAGAGCATCATTCCCAGAGAATTCGTGTAGTCGGCAAGCTGCCTCCATCTGGAGACATATTGTTCCTGGGTGATCGCGGGATAGTTCTCCCCGGCGGGCATGAAGATGATACCCGGGTTGCCGATCAGCCGGATGGTGTTCATACCCAATGCGCGAGCACGATCTACCTGTGGCTTTATCCAATTGTCCCAGTCCCACTCCGAGAACAGTCCGCCCCACGAGCCCCCATAGGACTTGACGACGATATTGCCGCCCTTGATCTTGATTCCAGGAATCAGGGTTCCGAACCCTGCGGCAACCGGCACCGAAGCAACTCGCACATCGGGTGCGCTTTCACCGTTCGGTGTCGATTGTCTATCGGCGTACAACGCGTCGGCGGCGTGCCAGTAGGGCCGGCCCATGGTGCCTGCCGGGTTCAGATCTCCGCTTGCGCTGGCCAATTCCGTTGCAGCGGCGCCCGATCCCCAAATCGATGCGCTTGAGCGAGACGTGTTGCCATCATCTGCAGCTTGCTGTGCCGAGGAACAGCTGACCAACAGGAGAGCCACCACCGCTACCAATGCTTTAGCAAGTCGCACTACCCAGTTCACCACTCTTCGTTGATTAAGACGGAATCAGGGGCCGTAGCTTTCTGACGCTACGTTCTCGGTGTGACTTGGAGGTTGATGTAGATACCGGGGTTGTTTCCACCTGTGAATTGTGGGTCGAGCACTACCCGAACCCGTCGCGGGTGGTTCCGAATAGTTCGCTTGACCGTTACCGGCAATATCGAGGCTTCGTTCGCAACCGTCGGCGCTGGCAGATTCGGGCCGCGCCATGGCACCCCCTCGACGATGTCGGAAGCGAAGTTCTCCTCGGCAAGGTCGTACCAGCGATTCTTCGTGTACTGGAACCCATCCATATTGTCGAGGCAATACTGGAACCTCACACCAAGAGACCACGCGGAGGGTTCACCCGTAACCGATTCGACACCCAGCACCCACGTCAGGGTCTCTGCCCATCCGAAGTCCATCGGGTGGCCCGGCTGAGCTAGGCTGATTCGACCTTTTGCAGACGCGGGTCGTATAGGTCCTTGACCAAGTCCGTCGGTCGTAGACGACGAAACCAGAATTTGCGTCTTCGACAACCGCAACATCAGCTCGTCACCTCGTTGACCGTGCCCACGGCCTGATCCACGACGATGAACGACTCGCCCGATCCTGCCGGCCCCGGATAAGCCGCAACACCAAAATTCAGCCCGCCCGCGAATGATGCCATCGCACCGCCGCGTTGAGGGCTTTGGTTCGCGCTGCCCGCGCTCAATTTCGCGAGGTCGAACGTGCGGCGATTCACCTGGCACGAGTGGTACGCCCCAGCTCCATCGTTGGCGTCAAGGTCGACGGTCAGGCTGAGCCAGTCAAAGTTGAACTTGTTTTCGTTATCTCCGGCGACGAAGTCAGATCCGCTGTAGACGTCGACCCACTTTTGATCATTGTCAGATATTGAGAGCGTGCGGGATTCGCCGGATGCCTTACGGCTCACCTGGAGCTTGAAAAATGAGCGCCTTGAGTTGTCCCACGCCTGCGTATCGATCATCAGCCAGAATCCACCGAGGGACGCTGTGGAGTCGTCAGAGCCATGCGCGATGTAACACGAAAAAGTCACCAGACGGCCGTCGTAATACCGCGACAGATTCTTGAACGCAGCGGCATTCGCGGGAGCCCAGCCGTCTGTATAGCCGTCATCCGGGGCCGCCGAGCAGCCGATCATCAGGGCGTGACTTCCAGAAAACACCGGATACGAAGTCAACGAGAGGGCAGTCGCAGGGCCGCGGCCGTTGTAGTGGTCCCGCCACCCGTTGAAACCGTCGTCGAAAGTGTCGTGGAAAAGCACCGTGCCGCGTAGGGGATCTCGTTGCGGAGCCCGCGCAACTGAAAGGACCGAATCCTCATCACTCTGCGGACTTTGCGCTTCATCTCGCGAACATGAACTCAGTGCCATGCTCGCACCTGCCGTAGCCACCGCAGCGCCAGCAGCCCCCAAGACGGACCTACGGGACATGTCCCAACTCATATCGTGGTCGCTTTCACTCTGGCAGTCCTTTTCATCGGCGTTCGCATTGACTGGCGGAAAGGTGAGAGGTCAAGTGTGTCGGGGCAGAGACAGATCCAAGGTCACGGCACGTAGTGACCGACTCCGATGACGGCAACAGTGCAACGATCGTCTCCAACCAAGCGCCAGGCGCAACTCTAGAACTATCTGATCGCCTCATTTCGAACACGCCGGGTCACTCAATTCTGAACATCGACGAGCCGTAACCGATTGGTCGGATAGTACCGGTGCACGGCCAAAGCATCCCTGTGAAAATCCCCTGACTCTAAGCGCATTCGCGTCCCGACCGAGGGATGGCGTGTTGCTCACCCGACAGCACATCTCCGTGCAATTGCACGGGGGTCTGTCAGTATGCAGAACTGGCAGGGGCGAACGGCGGCCAACTGCCAAACCGGCGAAACGACCTGCGCGAATGCCTATGTTGCTTCGCCCGGACTGATAGCAGCAACGCATCGCCCGTCGAACACGGCAGTCCGATAAATCAACAGCGCCGGGAACTGATTTACCGCTCGACTAGAGCTCACCCAAAGATTCGATCGCGGTCTGCGACCGAGTGGATCGTCAACCTACAACCGACAATGTCTCGTCCGAGCAACTTCCCGTTCGATCGCACAACGTCTTGCAATCCTTCGTATTACCCGTGCACCACTCCATTCCTTCTGGGGTGGTGTTGATCCAGGTGACGCTCTTCAGATCCTTCTTCGCGTCTTGGCCCTCTGGTGTCATCAGCGAGTTGCCAGACGACCCGCCTTTGGCCAGCTTGGCACCGCAGTTCAGTGCCACCAGAAATCCACTGCGGTGGCTGAAATTGTCATTGCTCACAGATGGAGCCTTCTGGGATGACGTGACAATGCACTCGTCCATCGGCAACGAGCCTCCGACGACGGTAGAAATAATCAGCTGGCTGCCCCAACCGGATGCGGTCTGAGTCGCGTCTGCATACGTCTTGCCTGCCAACGCATCTGCATACGCGATGCCGCCGCCCAATCCGAGGACGATGGAGACAGGTACCACCAGCAGGATGGCGATACGACCCGCAGCTGCCTTTACCGACACCGACTTCTCCATTCGCTCTGGATGCGGCATGAGCATACAGGCGCAGAACAGGAATTACGCGCCGAATCTGACTACAACGTTAAATATGCAAAGAGTCGCCTGTTGCCACGAGATCGTTTGTGCCGCATGAGGTCATCGCGAGACTCGTCACCGACGCTCATAAATAACTGGAGCCAGAAACCACCGGTACACGGATAAGAATTTGCTAGTTCGACGTCAAGCCGTACCAACTCAGTGCACGTTGTGATCCAACACGTACTGGAACCCGGCCATCAGCTGTGACAGCGGATCGACGCCTCCGCTACCGAACGCGGCCTCACTCGCCCCGGCGGTGACGACCGCAGGGTCGTAGCCACGTACCGGGTCCACGGTGATGGGAGCGGTCAGCGGATTGTCGTTACGCGTATATCCGGCGTCCACATAGGGTTTGAGCACCCCGTCGAGCTTGTTCAGCGTGCCCTCGTCGATGCCCGCGTATTTGAACGGCATGACCAGCGGAAGGTGCTGCTCGGGAATCATGTACGTCGTGTTCTTGGCGCCCCGCGAGTTGTACGTGACCGCGACGTTCTGGGGCGGCACGTTCGACGGGTTGGTGAACGCCACCGCGGTGTGACCGGTGGCCAGACCGACGATCGCGTTGGTGACGGAGATGATGTTGTCCTGGCGCTGCGGCCAGTCGGCGATGCTGTCGTACGGAGAGATGAATTCGTAGGTGTCGTATTGACTGTCGACCTGCGGCGGCATCGTGAAGTCCAGGGACGGGACCACACTGCCCACCGGGAAGTTCTGCCGCAGGAAGCTCTGGCCGAACGGGTTCGTCGTCAGGGGATCACCGAATGTCGCGAAGGACAACTGGTCCGGCGGCGGTGCGGCCGGATCACTGGCCAACCGGTTCTTCACCGCGTTGAGCACCATGGCGCCCTCGGACAACCCCATGGCGGTGCCACTACCACCCGCCTGGACGGCACGGATGAGGTTGCCCTCACCCACGTCGACCGACTCGCCGATACTCGGGCCGTCGAGTCCGAGTCCGGGGAAGCCGTCATCGAGCTTCCCGATTCCCGGGAACAGCCGTTCCAGGGTGTGTCCCTGAACCTGACCTGCCGGATACCAGATGTTCTGGCGATCCAGGCCGGGGAACCAGTCTGCGCCCGTCCGGCGGATGTACTCGTCATAGGGGATGCCGAGCACGTGGGCGCCACCCATCGCGTACGCCTTGCCGGGGGTGCCGCGCTGCGGCGCCGGGGCATTGGACCCCACGCCCGGAGCCGGCGCGGGGGCCGGCTCATCGGCTCCCGCGATACCGAAACCGGAAGCGCCCGTGACACTCACGGTCGCCACCACCGTCACCGCAGCGAGAAGTTTCTTCATGTCTGACTGCTCCCCTGCAAGGTCGGACGAGATGGCCACCAATTCGCCTTACCGACCAGCGTAGCGATGGCCGGCACGGTGATGGTGCGCACCAGGAAGGTGTCCAGCAGGATGCCGGCGCCGATGACGAACCCGCCTTGCACCACGGTACCGATGCTGGAGAACAACAGGCCCCACATCGAGGCGGCGAAGATCAAACCGGCCGCCGTGATCACACCACCAGTCGACGACAGCGTCCGGATGATGCCGTAACGCGTGCCATGCGGAGACTCGTCACGCAATCGGGACGCGAACAGCAGGTTGTAGTCGGCACCCACCGCGACCAGCACCACGAAGGCCAGCGGCGGCACCGTCCAGTGCAGCTGTTGACCGAGCCCGTACTGGAACACCAGGACACCGATACCGAGCGCCGCGAAGTACGAAAGCACCACGGAGCCAACCAGATACAGCGGCGCGATGATCGAGCGCAGCAGCAGCATCAACGTCAGCAGCACCACGATCAGGGTGACGGCGATGATGAAGCGGATGTCTTTCTCGTAGTAGTCCCGGGTATCGCGCAGCGCCGCCGGATACCCACCCATCGAGATCGACGCGTCGGACAGGCTGGTGTTGGGCTGTGCGCCCTTGGCGGCATCGCTGATCGCGTTGACCTGATCCATCGCCGCGACGCTGAACGGATCGAGCTTGGTGAGCACCAGGTAGCGCACCGAATGCCCGTCCGGCGAGATGAACATCTTGGAAGCCATCTGGAAGTCGGGCAGTGCCAGCACCTCGGGCGGGATGTTGAATCCGGCCATCGCCGGCCCCGACGCATTCTGCTTCATCGTCAACAAGAAGGCCGACGCCTGATCCAGGCCGCTGCGCATGAGCTGGATCTGGTCGACCACCTGGTTCACCCCGGTGGATACCTCCCGGCTTCCGGTGGCCGAACGGTCCGCCTGTTGCCGCAACTTGCCGAGGGTGGCCTGCGCACCGGCAGGCGAGTCCAGACCCAACGTCTTCATCAGCTTGGTGAGGTTGGTGAGGGCGCCGCCGATCTGGTTCAGCGAGGCGTTGAGCGACTTTTTGTCCTGCATCGACTGAAGTTGTCCCGCAAGGTTGTTGATCTCGTCCAGGGTGCCGTCCTGACGCGCCTGGGCCAACCGTGAGAAGTGTGCTCGGGTCTCGCTGCACGACGCGTCCAGGTCGCAGGTGACGTTGCCCTGCAGCGCCACCAGAACCGGGCCGATCCAGGCGAACATGTCCTTGGCCGCAGTGACGCTGATGCCCATCGAGTTGCCCAGCTGGTTGATGCTGTCGACCAGCTTGGCGCCGACCTCGACGTTCTTGACGAGCGTGTCGCCGCCGTTCTGGGCCTTCATCGCCGAGAACGCGTTAACCATCTGCTGGATGGTGCCGGTGATCTGGGTAACCTGGCCGCGCACGTCGCCGAGGCCGGTCGCGAGGGTTCCCGCACCCTTCGACAGCCGGTTGAGATCGGCCATGTTCGCGGTGATCATCGAGGCGCCCGTGCCCAGCCGGTCACCGACGAGACCCGCTTGATAGGTGGCCCGGAACTCTTGCGGCACAACACCGAGCGGCCGGGTGATGCCGCTGACCAACCCGATATCGGGCACCTGGGTGATGCGTTCGGCCATCTGCTCGAGGTCCGCGAGCGCCTGCGGGGTGCGCAGGTCGTGCGGGGACCGGACCAGAACATAGGACGGGATGGACTGATTCAGGTCGAAGTGCCGCTCCAGCGCCGCGTATCCCACTGAGCTGGGGTCCGAGTCCGGGACCGCCTTGCGATCGTCGTAGTTGTACTTCGCCAGACCCACACAACCGGCCAGCAGCAGCAGCACCAGCAGGCTGGACACCAGGTGCAGCCGCGGCCGGCGCACGATGCGGATACCCGACCGCCGCCACGCGCGGGTGGTCAGCTCACGACGCGGCGAGACCCAGCCCCGCGGCCCGACGATGGCGAGAATGGCCGGCAGGAGCGTCAGTGCTGCGAGGAACGCCACCCCGATCCCGATCGCGGAGGACACCCCGACCGTGGAGAACACACCCATCTGGGCGAAGCTGATTCCCACGAAGGTCAGACCGATGGTCGCCGCGGACGCGGTGATCACCTTGCCCACCGAACCCAGCGCGTGCCGGACCGCGTCATCGGAGCTCTCGCCTTGGCGCACGTAGTCGTGGTAGCGGCTGATCAGGAAGACGGCGTAGTCCGTTCCGGCACCGGCGATGATGGCGCTGAGCAGGATGATGGCCTGGTTCGACACCCCCAGTCCGGTCAACGCGGACAGGCCGGCCACCAGGGACTGGGCGATCACCAGGGATATCCCGATCCCGGCCAACGGCAAGAGCATGGTGACCGGATTGCGGTACACCACCAGCAGCACCAGGAGCACTAGGACGGCGATCGCGATCTCGATGGGCAATCGGTCGCGTTGGCCCGCGACCGTCAGGTCGGCGACCGTGGCCGCAGGCCCGGTGAGGTGAACCTCCAGCGGGCCTCCCGCGGTGTTCTGTTTGACGATCTCGGACACCCGGTTGAAGGCCTCATAGGACTGCGGGGTGCCCAACGCACCCGCCAGTCCCACGGGCAGCACCCAGGACTTGTTGTCCTTACTCGTCAGGAACGACCGCAGGGCGGGTGTGCCGACGAAGTCCTGCAGCATCACCACGTCTTGCTGATCGTCACGCAGCGCGTCCACCAACTTGCGGTAGGTGGCCTCGTGCTCGCGGCCCAGACCCTGCTCGTCGGTGAGGACCACCAGCAGCAGGTCGTCGCCGCCGGGTTCCTGGAACGCCTCGGTCATCTGCTTGGCCGCGACGCTGGACGGGGCATCGCCCGGCAGCATCGCGAGCGGATGCTTCTGCGCCATCTCGTTCAGGCTCGGGAACGTCAGCGGCAGGACCACCGCCAGCGTCACCCACAGCCCGACCAGGATCCAGGGCCATCGCACGACAAAATCCGCTAGCCGACGCACTGTGCACCCACCTGTGATCGTCGTACTCGTGTGGCCCTGCAACTCGCTGTCACAAGATCAAGCCGCACTGTCCTGTTCGGCCCCGCACCGCGCCTCACGCAAAACGGCCCCAATCGCCGCTTTCGGCGACCTGCTCCACGACGGACTTCATGGTCGCGATGTAGCGGGCGACGGATTTCTGCGCCACCGGGTTGTCCGGGAACATCACCGCCATTGCCGTCCCGGCCTCGTACCGGAATACGTAGATCGTCAGCTGGAAGGAGAATCTGCCGTCGGAGTAAATTCCGATATTGTTCGAGTAACCCATCTCAGCAGCAGCGATTACCGCGTTGAGCGGAGCGGCGCCACCGTGCAAAAAGTTTGAAACGGGAAAGTTGGGCTGAGGATTGTCCAGCCACGGCGCCAATTCCAATACACGGTAATACGGAACCCGGGCGAGGTTGAGACCCGAATCGAACGACGTCTGCGCGGCCCATGCCGCTTCGGGGAAAGTCGTGGCGGCGATCGGAACGGTGATCGGGACCAGACCGGTGAACCAGCCCTGGGTCATGAAATTGTCCGTCGTGCGGCGGGTATCCCGCGGAGTCAGCCCGTAATAGGTCGCTGCACCGGTCAGTTCGTGCTCGACCATGGCGGTGCAGGCGTAGAGGCCACCGACGAATCGGGTGCCGGCCGCTTTGCAGGTCGCTTCGAATCGCGCGGTCTGATCGGCGTCCAACAGCATCTCCCCGACCATGTCGGCGACCGTCGGCTCCAGCGGGTTACCCAGCGGTAGCGGGAACTCCGGCATCGTGCCGTTGTTGTTCTCAGCAAATTCGATCCAGGCCCGAACCTCCGGCGAATCGACCGTCAGATCCGCCGTCGACGCACGCTCGTTGACGCAGAAATCGTCGAACCGTCCGGCTTCCGGTAGCGGCATCGGCTGGCCTGTCGTCGTCAGCGACGTGTACATGCCGTGGGCCTCGAGCATCGTGATTCCGATGAGCGCCGCGTCGCCGTGCACATGGTCGATGCTCGCGTAGAAATCGAAATGATCCTCGCTCTGAACAATGCCGAAAGAAAAGCAGCCCCATTCCAGCGGTGAGGGAATGTCCACAATGTGTTTGCGCGCGTCTTCGGCGGTGATCTCGCCATGATCGACGGGCTCGAATTCGATGTCTTCCGGATCGACAATGGAGCGCCGGACGATGTCTCCGGAACCGGTGTATTCGAACCAACTGCGATAGGTGTCATGGCGCCGCAGATAGGCGTTGAGCGCGACGTTCATCGCGGAGATATCGCACGTACCAGGCACTTCGCAGGTGGCGATAATCTGGCGCGAATAATCGAGCCCGGCGGCCTCCTGGTGGTAGACGCCCCGAATGTGCTGACTTTGCATATAGCTGACGGGGACGTTGCTGACCGGCGCCTGCCGAGCCTTCTCCATCGCCGCAGTTGTCGGATGCCAAGACGTCACCACACCCGGGCTCGGCGCCCAATCACCGATGGTGCCGATCGTGATCTTCCCGATTTGCAAGGTGTTCCTCCCGGGTCTGAGCGGCGGCGGCTCCGGTCCGGCAACGCTGATGGCGACTTCACGATAGCGCCTGCCGCGGCAGGGGTCGCGGATAGACCGGTGTCGGCCTGCTGAGCAGACCGCTCACGAAAAGCCTGTGTGCCAGCTCAGCGCGCCGACCACCGCAAATTCGTCAACTGACCCGAAACAGCCAGTTTCAGCAACACCCGTGCAATACTGACCCGCGGGTAAGAAACCGGCTGTGACAGTCGGAGACTGAGCGCGCCACTGCCGTCGCACAACTTTTCCAGTCCTCCTTCGGTCTTTGCAGCACTCGGATTTGTTGGACCGCCGCGGGGAAGCGAACTCAGAAAATGTCACCTACTGAACACACCGCTGCGCCTGCTGAGCAGTCGTCCAGCTTCGCGATCATCGGGTACGCCGCCCGCCTCCCCGGCGCTGCCGACGCCGAGCAGTACTGGGACGTCCTGCAGCAGGGCCGCGACGCGGTGTCGGAGATCCCCCAGGACCGCTGGGATGCTGACGAGTTCTTCGACTCCGACGCCGGCGCACCCGGCAAGGTCGTCACCCGCCGCGCGGGCTTCGTCGACGACGTCGTCGGGTTCGACGCGCCGTTCTTCGGGGTCTCGGCCCGCGAAGCCAGGTTGATGGACCCGCAGCACCGGTTGCTGCTGGAGACCTCGTGGCGGGCCGTCGAGCACTCGGGCACCGCGCCGACCGCACTGGCGAACAGCCGGACCGGCGTCTTCGTCGGGTTGTCCACCCACGACTACCTGGGCATGGCCTCCTCCGAACTGACCTACCCCGAGATCGAGGCCTACCTGGCCATCGGCACGTCGGGCGCGGCCGGCGCCGGCCGGATCAGCTACCGGCTGGGCCTGCACGGCCCGGCCGTCACCGTCGACACGGCGTGCAGCTCGTCGCTGGTGGCCATCCACCAGGCGTGCCAGGCGCTGCTGCTGGACGAGTGCGACCTCGCCCTCGCCGGCGGCGCGAACGTGCTGCTCAGCCCGGCCACCATGATCACCTTCTCGCAGTCCCGGATGCTGGCGGCCGACGGCAAGTGCAAGACGTTCGACGCCTCCGCGGACGGCTACGTGCGCGGCGAGGGTTGCGGCGTCATCGTCATCAAGCGCCTGCAGGACGCCCTGCGCGACGGCGACCGGATCCGGGCCGTCATCCGCGGTAGCGCAGTCAACCAGGACGGCGCCTCGGGTGGGCTGACGGTGCCCAACGGTGTCGCCCAGCAGCGCGTCATCACCGAGGCCCTCGATCGCGCGGGCCTGGCCCCCGGCGACGTCGACTACCTGGAGGCGCACGGAACCGGGACGTCCCTGGGCGATCCCATCGAGGTCCAGGCCGCCGCCGCAGCCCTGGGCAAGGGGCGCACCCCCGACCAGCCGCTGCTGATCGGCTCGGCGAAGACGAACATCGGGCACCTCGAGGCCGCGGCGGGTATCGCCGGTGTGCTCAAGGTCGTGCTGTCCCTGGAAAATCAGGAACTGCCCAAGCACCTGCACTTCCAGAACCCGTCGCCGCACATTCCGTGGGACCGGATCCCTGTGCGGGTGGTCGACGAGGCCACCGCGTGGGAACGCAACCGCCGGCCCCGCATCGCGGGTGTGAGTTCGTTCGGATTTTCCGGCACCAACGCGCACGTCATCCTCGAAGAGGCACCGGTTTCACAGCCCGTCGCCGCCGAGGCCGCCGCGGATGACCGCCTGTTCAACGTGCTGCCGCTCTCCGCGCGTACCCCGGCCGCCCTGGTGCAGACCGCCGAGCAGTACCGCAGCTGGCTCGGCGAGCACCCGGAGGCCACCCTGGCCGACGTGTGCCTGACGGCCGGAGCCGGCCGAGCCCACCTGGAACACCGCGCCGCCCTGGTGGTGAATTCACTGGATTCGGCCCGCGAACTGCTCGGTGCGCTGGCCGACGACCGGCCGGCACCGGGCCTGGTGCGCGGCCATTGCGCCGACGCCCCCAAGACGGCGTGGTTGTTCCCCGGACAGGGCAGCCAGTACGCCGGCATGGCTCGCGAGCTGTTCGAGACCGAGCCGGTGTTCGCCCAGACAGTGACCCAGTGTGCCGAGGCTTTGACCGGCGTGCTCGAAAAGCCCTTGCTCGAACTGCTTTTCGACGCCGAAGGTGGAGACACCCTGCGGCTGACCCAGCACGCCCAGCCGGCGATCTTCGCCGTGGAGATGGGCCTGGCCCGACTGTGGCAGTCGTGGGGCTTCGAGCCGGACGTGGTGCTCGGCCACAGCGTCGGCCAGTATTCGGCGGCCTGCGTCGCCGGTGTGTTCAGCCTCGAGGACGGCGTCCGACTGCTCGCCGAGCGGGGCCGGCTGTTCGGTGAACTGCCCGCAGGTGGCCGGATGGCCGCCGTCTTCGCCGACCCGGACCGGGTCGAACGTCGCACCGACGAATTCCCCAGCCTGTCCGTGGCCGCCTACAACGGCGCCAACACGGTGCTCTCTGGGCCCGCCGAGGACCTGGAGCAGGCCATCGCCGGACTGACGGCCGACGGCGTCCGATGCGACTGGCTGGACACCAGCCACGCGTTCCACTCCGCCCTGCTCGATCCGGCGCTCGACGCCTTCGAATCGTTCGCGGGACAATTCGAATTCAAAGCGCCGCAACGGATTCTGGTGTGCAACCGGACCGGTGCGACCCTGGGCCGTACCGCCAAGCTGGACGGCCCGTACTGGCGCCGCCACGCCCGGCAGCCCGTCGAGTTCGCCAAGGGTGTCGCCACGCTGGCCGAACTCGGCTGCGCCGTACTGCTGGAGATCGGCCCGCAACCGGTACTGACCGCCGCCGCAATGCGGGCCTGGCCCGACCCGGCCGCCGCGCCGCGGGCGATCGCCTCGATGCGCCAGAACGGCGCCGACCACCGCCAGATCGCCGACGCCCTGGCCAACGCCTACGTGGCAGGCCACCTGCCTGAGTTCGGCACGCTGCTGACCCAGCCCGCACGCAAGCTCGACCTCCCGATGTACCCGTTCGAGCACCGGCACTACTGGTTCCGGGACAAGCAGGTCCAGCCGGCCAAGAAGACCGATTCGGCGCGCACCGAAGCCGTCCGGTTGCTCGAAGACGGCCGCATCGACGAACTGGCTGCCCTGCTGG
This sequence comes from Mycobacterium sp. P2_H7, assembly GCF_056403275.1. Taxonomy (NCBI): domain Bacteria; kingdom Bacillati; phylum Actinomycetota; class Actinomycetes; order Mycobacteriales; family Mycobacteriaceae; genus Mycobacterium; species Mycobacterium sp. P2_H7. Next base: position 75,228 of record NZ_JBFUFU010000008.1, read on the forward strand.
GCGGTGCCGATGGCACTGCTGACGTACTGAACAAGCTTGCCGCACAACACAACCGGCAGCGCAGCGCCCAGTCGATCTCGGACGCCCGCTACGAGGTCCGCTGGCAGAAGTCGACGGGCAACGCCGCGGACGCCGGCGAAGGCACCGCCTGGCTGCTCATCGGCGACGACGACGCCGTCATGGCGCCGATCATCGGCGCGCTCACCGCGCACGGCCACCGGCAGCGGGTTCTCGGGTTGCCGATGTCCGACGCCGACGAGAAGCAACTCGAAGCCGAACTGCGCGCCGCGGTGGAAGCCGAACCGGCCCTGCGCATCCTGCACGTCGCCGCCCTGGACACCGATGGCACACCGTCGATGCGGACCCTGCTGCGGATGCAGCACCGGGTCCTCGGTGGCACACAACGACTGTTCCGGGCCGCGGCCGCCGCCGAACTGCGCGTGCCCATCTGGGTGGCGACCCGCGGTGCGCAGCGGGTCACCGACACCGACACCGTGGCACCCGAACAGAGCAGCCTCTGGGGCTTCTGCCGGGCGGTCGCGCTGGAATACCCGCAGGTGTGGGGCGGACTCGCCGACGTCACCGCGGGCACCTCCGACGAGTGGTTCCGGTTGATCCGCCAGGTCGTCGCGGCCCCACGCGGCGAGGACCAGATCGCCCTGCGCGACAACGCGGCCTACGTGCCCCGGCTGGTCCGGCGGACGGGACAGCCCAACCCCACGAAGCTGGAATTACGTTCTGAGGCAACATATCTGGTGACGGGTGGGCTGGGCTCGCTCGGACTGGAGATCGCCGGTTACCTGGCTGCGCACGGCGCCAAGCACCTGGTGCTGACCAGCCGGCGCGCGCCCAACGCCACCACCCAACAGCGCATCGACGCACTCGCCGAGCAGCACGGCTGCCAGATCCGGGCCGTCACCGCCGATGTCGCCAATCCGCACGACGTCGCCCGCCTGTTCGCCACCGCAGCCGCCGAGCTGCCACCGCTGGCCGGCATCGTGCACGCCGCGGGCGAGAACAGCACCACTCCCCTGAGCGACCTCGACGCCGCCGAACTGGACCGGGTATTCTCCGGAAAGGTCTGGGGTGCCTGGTATCTGAGCGAGGCGGTTGCCGACCTCAAACTGGACTTCTTCCTGTCCACCTCGTCGATCTCCGCGGTGTGGGGCAGCTACGGCCAGAGCGCCTACAGCGCCGCCAACGCCTTCCTGGACGGCTTGACGTGGCACCAGCGCGCGCAGGGCATCCCCGGCATGAGCGTCAACTTCGGTCCCTGGTCGGCCGGCATGGCCGATCCCGACGCCCGCGCCCAACTGGAACGCCGTGGCGTGCGCACCTTGTCGCCCGCCGACGCACTTGCGGGCATGGCCGACGTGATGGTCGGCGCGGACCCGCAAGGGGTGGTCACCCGCATCGACTGGGCCCGCTTCCTGCCGATCTACCTGCAGACCGGCCAGCGCGCACTGCTGGCCGAAGTGGCCCGCGAGGTCCCGGAATCGGTGACCGCGCCGGCGGGACCGACGGGCACCACCCGCTTCGTCGAGCAGCTCACCGCCGCACCGGTACAGCAGCGCAAGAAGCTGGTCTTGGAGTACCTGCGCGACGCCGTCGCCGAGGTCACCCAGATCGACGCCTCCGAAATCCGGGAAGAGGGCGGATTCTTCGACCTCGGCATGGACTCGCTGATGGCCGTGGAGCTGCGCCGCCGGCTGGAACACGCTGTCGGCAAGGAACTTCCGGCGACGCTGGCGATGGACTACCCGCGTCTGACCGATGTGGCCGACTACCTGCTCGGTGACGTGCTGAACCTCAACGAACGGGCCGGGGCGAAGGTCGTCACCCAGCACACCTCGCTGGCCACCTCGGCGACTGACGAACCGATCGCCATCATCGCGGTGGCGTGCCGCTTCCCCGGCTCCCCCGACCCCGACGCGTACTGGGAGCTGCTGGCCGGCGGCGTGGACGCCATCCGCGAAATCCCCGAGGATCGCTTCGACGTCGACGAGTTCTACGACCCCGAGCAGCAGACCCCCGGCAAGATCTACACCCGCAACGGCGGATACCTGGACAGTGTCGACGGATTCGATCCCGAGTTCTTCGGCATCTCCCCGCGCGAAGCGGTCTGGATCGACCCGCAGCAGCGCCTCATGCTCGAAATCGCATGGGAGGGGCTGGAACGCGCCGGGTACTCCCCCACGTCGCTGCGCGGTAGCCGAAGCGGTGTCTTCGTCGGCGTGGGTGCGAACGAGTATTCACACCTGCTCTCCGGCGACTCGGTCGAGAAGCTCGAAGCGCACTTCATCACCGGCAACGCGCTGAACGCCATCGCGGGCCGGGTGGCCTTCACCCTCGGCCTGGAGGGGCCGGCCATGGCGGTGGACACCGCGTGCAGCTCCTCGCTGGTGGCCGTGCACCAGGCCAGCCAGGCCCTGCACTCCGGCGACTGCGACCTGGCCCTGGCCGGCGGCGTGAACGTGCTGCTGAGCCCGGCGTCCATCGTCGCCGCCTCCCAGGCCCGGATGCTGTCCCCGGACGGCCGATGCAAGACCTTCGACGCCTCTGCCGACGGCTACGTCCGCAGTGAGGGTTGCGGTGTCCTGGTGCTCAAGCGCCTGTCCGACGCCCAGCGCGACGGTGACAAGATCTGCGCGGTCATCCGCAGCAGTGCGGTCAACCAGGACGGCGCATCCAGTGGCCTGACGGTGCCCAATGGTGGTGCGCAACAACGACTCATCACCTCGGCACTGAACCGCGCCGGCCTCACCGGCGGAGACGTCGACTACCTCGAGGCGCACGGCACCGGTACCCCGCTGGGCGACCCGATCGAGGTGCAGGCGGCCGCGGCCGCATACGGCGCAAACCGCGACGCGAACCGGCCGCTGCTGATGGGCACGGCCAAGACCAACATCGGGCACCTGGAGTCCGCCGCGGGTGTCGCCGGTCTGATCAAGGTCGTGCTGTCGCTGCAGAACGAACTGCTGCCGCAGACTCTGCACCAGCACAACCCGTCACCGCACATCCCGTGGGACACCCTGCCGGTACAGGTCGTGAACGAGGCCACCCCGTGGCTGCCCAACGGCCGCCCGCGCCGCGCCGGCGTCAGCTCCTTCGGCTTCACCGGCACCAATGCCCATGTGCTGCTGGAAGAAGCACCGCTGGCGGCGGATGAACCCGCCGACGAGGTGGTCACCCCGGAACCCACGCGTGAACCGCTGAGCCTGGTGCCGCTGTCCGCCCGCTCCGCACAGGGGCTGACCGCACTGGCGCAGCGCTACAGCGCCTGGCTGGATGCCCACCCCGACGCCACGATCGACGACGTGAGCTTCACCGCCGGAGCGGGCCGGGCCCACTTCGAGCACCGGGCCGCCGTCGTCGCGGGTTCGTCCGCCGAAGCCAAGATGCTGCTGGACGACCTGGTGGCCAACCGGTTGCGCCCCGGCGTGGTCCGTGGCGAATGCACCGACCCGCCGACCACGGCCTGGTTCTTCCCCGGCCAGGGCAGCCAGTACCCGGGGATGGCGCGCGAATTGTTCGACTCCGAGCCGGTTTTCGCCGACACGGTGCGCCAGTGCGCGCAGGCCGTCGACGGCATGCTGCCGCGCCCGCTGCTGGAAGTGTTGTTCGGCTCCGGGCGCGATGCCGCGGAAACGCTGAAGCACACCTCTTTTGCACAACCCGCGATCTTCGCCGTCGAGATGGGCCTGGCCCGGTTGTGGCAGTCGTGGGGCATCGTGCCCGACGTGGTGCTGGGCCACAGCGTGGGCCAGTACGCGGCCGCCTGTGTGGCCGGTGTGCTCAGCCTCGAAGACGGGGCACGGCTGATCGCCGAGCGCGGCAGGCTGTTCGGCAGCCTGCCGGCCGGCGGCCGCATGGTCGCGGTGTTCGCCGACCCGCAGTACGTAGAGGACGCCGCCGAGGCGTTCCCGCGGGTGTCGGTAGGCGCCTACAACGGCCGCAACACCGTGCTGTCGGGCCCGGGTGAGGATCTGGAACAGATCATCGCCAACTGCAGCCAGGACGGTGCCCGCTGCACGTGGCTGGAGACCAGCCACGCGTTCCATTCCGAACTGCTGGACCCGGTGCTCGACGAATTCGAGTCGTTCGCCGCGCAATTCGATTACGCAGTGCCGACCCTGCCGCTGGTGTGCAACCGGACCGGCGCCGTGCTCACCGCCGAGACCCCGATCGACGCGCTGTACTGGCGGCGGCATTCGCGGCAGCCGGTGCAGTTCACCGAGAGCGTGCGCACCGTCGCGGCGCTCGGCTGCTCGGTGCTGATGGAGATCGGCCCCCAACCGATCCTGACGGCGGCCGCGCTGCAGAGCTGGCCCGAGTCCTCGGACGCGCCGAAGACCATCGTGTCGCTGCGCAAGGGCGCCAACGCGCAACGCCAGATCACCGAAGCGCTTGCCACCGCGTACATCAGCGGGCACCGGCCGGACTTCGCCGCCAAGCACCACACGCCCGGAGCACGCCTGGCGCTGCCCACCTATCCATTCCAGCGGCGCCGCTACTGGCCCAAGACCTCGGGTATCCGTGCGGACGGTACGGCCACCTCGGGCATCCTCGGCAGCGCCAAGGACCTGGCATCCGGTGACACCGTCTACAGCAACGTGTTCTCGGTGAAGACGCAGCCATGGCTGGCGCACCACGTCATCTACGGCACCGTTGTGGTGCCGGGTGCGACGTACGCCGCGATGGCGCTGGCCGCCGCGGGCGCGCCGGCACGGGTCAAGGAAGTCTTCTTCTACGAGCCGATCATCCTGCCCGACAAGGCCTCTCGCGAGGTGCAGCTGAGCCTGCATCCGATCGACGACGGCTGGAAGTTCCAGGTGCACAGCCGGCCGTATGGCGTTCGGGAGTCCGAGTGGTCGCTGAACTCCGACGGCACCCTGCTCTCGGGTGTCGATCCCGAGACCGAGGCGACCTCGGAGGTCACCCCGGACGAGGCGATCGAGCACATGAATCGCACCCGCCCGCAGGAACTGTTCGAGATCTTCCACGACATGGAACTGGCCTGGGGACCGACGTGGTCCACCTCGCTGAAGTCGTTGTGGGTCGGCGAGGGCGAGGCCATCGGTGACATCGCCATCGGCGAGGAACTCGCCGAGCACCTGAGCAGCGAGCCGATCCACCCGGTGCTGCTGGACCTGTGCACCGGCGTGGCCTTCCCCGCCTTCCCGGCGATCCTGGCGGCCGAACAGGGCATGCACGACCTGTTCCTGCCGCTGCGGTACGGGCAGGTTCAGGTGGCCGAGAAGATGCCGCGGCGGTTCTACTGCCGCGCGCGTTGGCACGAGAGCGCCCTCAACGGTGAAACCCAGGTGTTCGACATCGATTTCGTGGACCGCGACGGGCGAGTGCTCGGCGGGATCCGTGAGTTCACCGTCAAGCGGGCCCCGCGCGAGGCGCTGCTGCGCGGGCTCGGCGGGGACTCGACCCGGCTGCTGTACACCCTGGGCTGGCAGGAGGCCGCGGCCCCGACGCTCGAGGAGGCCACCACCGGTGCGGGCACCTGGCTGATCGCCGGATTCGACTCACTGGCTGCCGAGGTTCCCGGTGCGGCCACCGTCGAGGACGTCACCGACCCGCAGTCGTGGCAGCGGGCGTTCGCCACCGCTTCCGAACAGGGTGCACCGGTCAGCGGGATCGTCTGGCGCAGTGCCGGACACCCGGAGCTCGACACGGATCCGTCGACGCGGCTGGAGGCCGAAGTGGCGGCGCTGCTCGCCGCCGCGCAGACCGGCGCGGCCGATGGCCTGCGTGGCGGACTGTGGATAGTCACCGAACAGGCGGTGGCCACCGAACCCGGTGAGCCCGTCGATCCGGTCCAGTCGGCACTGTGGGGATTCGGGCGCACCCTGATCGCCGAGCAGCCGACGCTGCGCGTCCGGTTGGTGGACGGCGACGGAGGTGAGGAGTCCTTGAGCTGGCTGGCCGGCGCGCTGGGCGCACCGGTGGTCGAGCCCGAAATGGCAGTGCGGCAGGGACGTTTCCTGGTGTCGCGGCTGCTGCACTGGGCCCGTAGCGGCCAGCTGCCCATGCCGCGCAGCGAGGACTACGTGCTGGCACCGACCGAGCGCGGCGCGATCGACAACCTGCGCCTGATCGAGAAGGAGGTCTCCGCACCGGAGCCGAACGAGGTTCAGGTGCGCATCGAGGCCGCCGGTCTCAACTTCCGCGACGTGCTCAACGTGCTCGGCCTGTACCCCGGCGATCCCGGCCCCATCGGTGGCGACCTGTGTGGCGTCATCACCGAAGTGGGTTCCGAGGTCACCGGATTCGAGGTCGGGCAGCGGGTGTTCGGCTCGATGCAGGGCGCGTTCTCCAGCCGGCTCAACGTCCCGGCGCCGCTGCTGGCGGTGGTACCCGACGGCGTCAGCTCGGTGGATGCGGCGACCATCTCGGCCGCGGCGCTGACGGTCCGGCTGGCCTTCGACTGGGCCCAGCTCAAGCCGGGCGACAAGGTGCTCATCCACGCAGCCAGTGGTGGTGTCGGCTTGGCCGCGGTGCAGATGGCCCGCCAGCACGGCGCGATCGTGTTCGCCACCGCCAGCAAGTACAAGCGCGCCACGCTGCGTGAGATGGGCGTGGAGTACGTCTACGATTCGCGGACAACGGATTTCGCGGATCAGATCCTCGCGGACACCGACGGCGCGGGCGTGGACGTGGTGCTGAACTCCTTGACCAGCGAGGGCTTCATCGACGCGACATTGCGGGCGACCGCTCAGGGTGGCCGGTTCGCCGAGATCGCCAAGCGCGACATCTGGACCGCTGAGCGGATGGCCGAGGCACGGCCCGACATCAACTACGAGATCGTGGCCCTGGACGTCACCATGATGTCCGACCCCGACCACATCCAGAAGCTGATGGCCGAGGTGTCCGAGGGGCTTGCCACGGGTGTGTGGACCCCGGTGCCCGCCGAGGTCTACCCCCTGACCGAGGCGCGGACCGCGTTCCGCCGGATGCAGCAGGCGCGGCACATCGGCAAGATCGTCGTACAGATGCCCAAACCGCTGCAGCCGCACGGTGATCGGAGCTACCTGCTCACCGGTGGTCTCGGTGCGCTCGGCTTGCACACCGCCTCGTACCTGGCCCAGCTCGGCGCCGGTGACATCGTGCTGACCAGCCGACGCGCACCCGACGCCGAGGCACAGCACGCGATCGACGCGATCACGGAGCGGTTCCACTGCCGGATTCATGTCTTCTCGGCAGACGTCGGCGACGAGGCCTCGGTGGCCGCACTGTTGGCGAAGATCCGCACCGAGCTGCCGCCGCTGGCCGGCGTTGCTCACCTGGCAGGTGTGCTCGACGACGCGCTGCTCCCGCAGCAGGACCTGGAGCACTTCCGGTCCACGTTGGCACCGAAAGCCTATGGCGCGCACCATCTGCACCGCTTGACCAAGGACGACGACCTGGACTTCTTCATCCTGTACTCGTCGGCGTCGGCGGTGCTGGGTTCGCCGTCACAGGCCAACTACGCCACCGCGAACGCCTTGCTGGACGGTCTCGTCGCGCAGCGCCGCGCGCAGGGGCTGCCGGCCACCGCCGTCAACTTCGGTCCGTGGGGTCACGGTGGCATGGCCAGCTCGCAGGCCGCGGTGGCCAACCTCAGCGCGCAGGGCATGATGCCGCTGGAGCCGTCGGCGGCACTGTCCGCGCTGGGCGAGGCGATTCGGCACGGCGCGGCGCAAGCCACCGTCCTGAAGGCGAATTGGCAGCGGACGGCGAAGATGCTGGGCGGTATCCGCCCGCCGCTGCTGGATCAGGTTCTGCCCAGCGGTGACGGGGCGATCACCGGGGACAGCGAGCTGCTGCGGCAGCTCCAGGAACTCCCGGTGGCCGCGCGCGGCGGGTTCATCACCGAGTTCCTACAGAAAGAGGTGCAGGGCTTCCTGCGGCTCGCGCAGCCGCCGGCTGCGTCGAGCAGGTTCCTGGATCTGGGCACCGACTCGCTGATGGCCGTCGAGCTGCGCAACCGTCTGTTCGGTCAGTTCGGTGGCAAGTTCGACATCAGCCCGACAGCGGTGTTCGACTACCCGACCATCGGCGAGTTGGCCGAGCACCTGGTGTCGCAACTGCCGGACGCGGAGACTCCGGCGGCAGCCGAAGCAGAATCTGACGCTGTGCCCGCGGAGTAGTCCGCGGGCACGGGGGCCGAAACGACGAAGTGCCCGTAGCGATTTCGCAAACCGGATACCATCGGGGCTGAACCCGAGGGGGTCCGATGGCGATCAAGTCGCAGCGGTTGCGCATGATATTTGCGGTAATCGCTGCGGCGGCACCGCAAACGGTCAAGCACGTCATCTATCGGCGGCTCTTCGGGTGGGACATCCATCCGACGGCACGCTTCGGACTTTGCTTGATCAACGTCGACCGGTTGAGTGCGGCCGAGGGTTCGGTGGTATCGCACCTCACCCTCATCAAGGGCTGCGATGAGGTCCGCCTGGGGGTCCGCGCCACCGTCGGGCCGATGAACTGGATAACCTCTCCGCCGCGCTCGGCGGGGTTCTTCCCCCACTCCCCGGACCGGCGACCGGGATTCATTCTGGGTGACGAGGCCGCCATCACGACGCGGCACATCCTGTATTGCTCCGATGAGGTGGTGATCGAGCCGTACGCCGTCCTCGGCGGGTTGCGCAGCCTCGTCGTCACCCATGGCCCCGATTACGTGACGGCCCGTCAACTGACCGCGCCCGTGCGCATCGGTCACCATTCGATCGTCGCCGCCAGCTCCACCGTGCTCGCGGGCACCATCGTGGCGCCGTGCTCCATCGTGGCCGCCGGGTCGACGGTGGCCGGCCATCTGGCCGAAGAGTTCACGCTGTACGGCGGAACGCCGGCCCGCAAGATCAAGAAACTGCCCGAGGACGCCGCGTTCTTCCATCGTGAGCTGGGTGCCATCGATTGATGACAGGAGCTTCCGTCAGTCGCAACGACTGCCTGTTCGCCGGGAACAGGGGCCGATACTTCGTCGGCCCGTTGGAAAATATGGACGACTCAGCCCGATTGCGCGAGCGACTGGGCCGGATCGCCGCCGGCGGACCGTCGAACCGGATCGGCCTGTTTCCCGACCCGACATCTCGGCGGTGGCAGTTCGACCCGACCGCCGGCACCGAGTCGGTGACGATCATCGAAAATCCCGCGCTGGATGTCACAGACCCCGGCCGCGCCCTCACCGACTTCGTGGTGGACGCGGATCACCGGACACCAATGCACCTCTACCTGGCAGACCCGTGGTTGTTCATCGACTTCGACCACGGTCTGGGTGGCGGGAAGTTCATCACCGAGCTCATTGCGGCAATCACTTCCGACGCAATGCTATTCGCCGACCCTCAGCCGCTGACCGACTGCAGGGCCCCGTTGCTCCGCGCGTTGACGCATTCGGCGCGGGTCGATCCGCGCAAGCTCGTTGCGGCCATCGACCTTGAGCGCGGACCGAACCCGCCGAGCTGCAGCGGTCCGTTCGAAGAAACGACGGATGTGGTGTTCGTCCGTAGTGATCCTGAGTTCCTGCGCCAGGTCCGTGCTCGGCGCGACCGCGACAACCCGGGTGCCTCGGTGCTGGCGATGCTCACGTCGGCCATGCTGCACGCGCTGAACGCAGTCGGCATCGAAACCGACCCGGCCGTCGGCGTGATGGTCGACTTGGGCAGGTACCTGCCCACAGGAACCGGCACATTGTCGAACTTTGTCGGGGTCGCACCGATTGTGGTGGATCCACCGTTCAGTGCGCGCGCCATCGGAGACCAGATCGACCGCTACACAACGGGTTACCGATCGCTGTCCCGGTTCGGTCTGGCGGCACTCGCCGGCCTTCTGAGGCCCACCGCGCAAGCGGTCACACAACGCTGCGATGCCGGCCGTGCACGCCTGGTCGTCACCGATCACGGGGAATCGCCCGCGGCACGCAAGATCCGCTGGGCAGAGCCCGAAGCCGACCGGGTCTATCTGCGACACGCCCCGATCGGCTATTCGAGTCAAGTCACGCTTGCGACGAACAGGGTGGACAATCAGCTCCACCTGAGCGCCACCTTCTACGGCACGCAGTTCGACCGTGGGAGTATCGACGCCGCGTTGCGTCGTGTCGCCACGGGTGCCGACCTCAGGTGAGGACGGCCCCTTTTTCGGCGATGTCGTTGACCAGCACCGACATGTTGCCGCTCGGGTGTTGGTTGTCGAACATCAGTTGATGCATCTTGCCGACATCGTCGAACCCTCCGATGTAGGAGAGGCAGGGATCGACAGTTCCCCGCGCGACGAGTTCGGTGATGGCTCGGCACTGCTCGAAATTGGCGAAATGCGAACCCTGGAAGCGCTTCTGACGCATCCACAGGTAACGGAGGTCCACATCCGCATGGAAGCCTGAGGTGGCACCGCACAGCACGACCATTCCTCCGGTGTCGCAGAGGAACATCGAAGTCGGTACAGTGCCCTCGCCGACGTGCTCCAGCACGATGCGCGGGGACCGCCGATCGCCGAGGGCTTCCCAGAATGCCTGTCCGAAGCGGCGTACCTCACGGGACCACTCACTCATGCGCTCGGTGTCGTCGAGCGCCGGCATCCGACCCCAATGGTGGAACTCGGTGCGGTTAACCACACCTTGGGCGCCGAGCCGAAGGCAATGTTCGCTGCGGTCGTTGTTGGAGATGACCGCGATCGGGGATCCGCCGAATGATCTGACGATCTGTATCGCCATAGAGCCGAGACCGCCGGATCCGCCCCAGATGAGGACCGGGTCACCGGGCCGCACCACGTTCGGTTGCCAGCCGGTGAGCTGTCGGTACGCTGTCGCGCCGGTCAGCATGAAACACGCCGCCTCGGCCCAGGACAGCCGACTCGGCTTAGGGTGGATCTGATATTCGTCGACGACCGAGAACTGTGCGAACGATCCGAAGTTCTCCTCGTAGCCCCAAACCTGTTGAGTCGTCGACATCATCGGGTCGACACCAGCACGGATATCAGCAGCGGACTCATCCCACTGACACGAGGAGAGCACGACGTGGTCTCCTACTTTCACCTGGCTGACCCGATCTCCCACCGCCCAGACAATTCCCGACCCCTCGGAACCGCCGACATGAAAGTTCTCGGCCAGCGGATCCCGGCGGCGGCGCATAGCCACGACGTCGACCGGCTTTCCCAGCGCGGCCCACACGTTGTTGTAGTTGATGCCGGCCGCCATCATGTACACAAGCACCTGGCCCGGACCGACTTTCGGAACCGGGATCACCTCCGTCTGGAAGGCGTCGGCAGGATGTCCGTATCGATCGGGCCGGATGACCGAAGCCCACATCGATTCGGGCACAGCGCCGGTCGGAGGAATCTCGCCGAGGTCGTAAAGTTCCTTGAGCATCATTGCACCCCCATTTTCATGATGCGAAGCGTGACCTTGAGTGATCGTAATTCGTTTGCGGCACAATACTGACGCTTTCGAAAAAAAGTTTGCCGAACGGCCGCGGCCCGCCGATCGACAGTCATAGCATCAGGCATGTGGCCAGCTCGATTCGGGCGCCCACACTGACCGAGTGCAGAGGCGGGCCATGATGGCAAACTCTTTCCGACACTGCGCAATAGCGCTCCTCCAACTCGTAGCTGCGTCAACGGTGGCTGTTGGTAGCACTGGTGTTGCATCAGCTACAGATCCACTCGTCGGGCAGACCTATTCCGAGGCGTCCGCCCAGATTTCGAAGATCTGGAAGGCCGAGGTGGTGCTTGCCACCGTCGTGGGTGACAGCGTGTCCCTGGATGACTGCATCGTCTCGTCGTGGCGGAAAGAAATGAGCACCAAGAAGGTCTATCTGTCCCTGTACTGCAACGACCGACTCGCGTCATCGACGAGCGCCGGCCACTCGGCGGCGAGTCCGGAAGGGCGTGCCGCCAAACAGCACGCCGCCGACGTGAAATGGCTGCAGGACCACCCCGAACTGTGTGTGCAGTACAAGGCGAAACACCCAGAACTATTCGAGCCCAAGCCCATCGAGGGTTGCGAAGGCGCCGTCTAGTTCATAGCCGGTCGGAGAAATCGTCATGACGTGGTGGCCAGGCTCCCTTTTCACCCGTTACTCTGCCGCCCTGGTGGTCGTGGTGTGCGCAATGTCAACCTCATCGCTTCCGCCCAGAGCCGATGCGGAACGGTGGTCACGGCAACTTCTCGGGGTGGCGACCGTGGCTACGATGCTGCCTGGCACCGACATCGGCCGCGAAGTCGACGCGATCGCGGCGACCGGAGTGAATGCGATTCGCATCTCGGTGAAGTGGAATCTGATCGAACCTGACCTAGGCGGACAGTTTCGCTGGGATGCCGTTGATTTGGCAGTGGGAACTGCTCTCGGCCACAAGCTGCAGATCTTGATGACACTGGAGGGTCCGGCCCCTCGATGGGCGCAAGACCCAGCCGCCGATCCTGCAGCCAACGGCAACCCGCCCATCGATGCAAGAGATTTCGGAACTTTCGCCAACGCTGCTGCCAGCAGATACTTGACCGCTACCAGCTGTTGGGAGATCTGGAACGAACCCAACGTGCCGCACTATCTCGACCCGCCGACGGTGGATACCTACCTCCCACTTCTGCGCGAGGCGTCGGAGGGCATCCGACGGTCCGGCAGCGTGGTGCCGATAGTGACGGGCGGCACGTCGAGCAATCTCATCGGTGTGCGCGACATCGACTTTGTTCAGGAGTTGTACGCCCGGGGAGCAGGCAGCTACTTCGACGGAATCGCCGTGCACCCGTACACGTATCCGCTGCCGTTGTCCTTCACCAGTGGACTCGGGACGATCGTGCCGCAGATCCGACAGGTCATGCATGACCACGGTGATGACCACAAACAGGTGTGGATCACCGAGTACGGCCAACCGACGGGCAACACCGCCGTGTCCAGCAGCGAACTCGACCAGGCCACCAAGCTGAAGGACGCAGTCGGGAACGCCCGCGCCGTTCCGTGGATCGGCGGCTTCTTCATCTTCAACACCGTTGACCTGGCGCCGGATTCACCCGACCCGGACATGAACTTCGGTCTGTACCGCTATGACTTCACACCGAAACCTGCCGTCGCCGCAGTTCGTTCGGCAGTCGTCACGGATCGGTGACCAGCAGCGGCCCGATCCAACTCAGCTCTGCCGGCAGCTGACTCGAGGCGAACTCCCCGTCATGCGCACCGGACGAAAAGCTGCCTGCAGGCGGTGTCGACAACTGAGACACATACTTTCGCGCCCCGTCATACATCGGGTCACCGGTTCCGCAATCGATGCGTAGCGGAATATCTGCCAAGGCTTCCAGACCCCAGATCGAGTGCGATCGGAAGTCTTCGACTCCGTCAAAAGCTTGTTCGGGAAAGGCGTCTTCGGTCCAGAACGCCGCGCTCGTGGTGCTGATGGCAGCCACCCTGGGCCAACCCAGATGCGCCCCGAGCAGCAGTGCACCGTAGCCGCCCATCGACCAGCCCATGAAAGCAACCCTGGAGGTGTCCAACCCTTCACGTTCAAGCAGCGGGAGGAATTCGTCGAGAATCATCGCCCCTGAGTCGCCCCCCGCCATCCGGGCATGCCAATAGGTGTCCCCTCCATCGACACTCGCGACAGCGAATGGCGGTGATCCGTTCGCCACGGCGGCGGTGAGTTTACGACGCATCCCCAGTTGCATGACTTTCTCGGCATCACCGGTACGCCAATGCAATGCGATCACGGGTCTGAGCCGTTCGTGGTGACCGTCCGGTCGCGCGATGGCCCAGTTGGTGCGGACGCCACCCCGCGCCTGGGAAACGAACGAACCCCGCTGGATGGCCGGATCGCGCTCCGACGACGGTGGCCTGATGACCATCTGCACTTCGGGATTCGTGTCACGATCGTATGCGGCGAGCGCGCTCGCCGCGAGACCGCCGAGCCCCATCGCCAGCAGGGTGCGGCGGTTGAGCAGCTGCATTCCGTTCCCTCTCACACGCGGTGATCCGATCTGCAGATCGTGGCGTCGTCTTCTATCGCCGCTTCAAACTGCTCCATCGTGGCGTTGTGATGGACCGCGAACGCGGTGCGGGCGCGGCGCGAGAGCGTCTCGAACGCAGCCGCATCCATCATCGTGATATCCGAAACCAACCGTGCCGCACCGTCGATGTCACCCGGCTCAAGCACGTGGGCGCCGAGACCCAATCGCTGCATCTGCTCGGTTATCCAACCGGTACGCCACACGATCGGTAGGCAACCCATGCTCACCGCCTCGTACAAGACGAGCGGCTGCGCCTCGTGGTGGTAGGAGGACAGCAAGAGAAAGCAACGAGCCCGGGACAGCTCCTCAAGCTTGTCCTGTCCGTGCCGCGGCCCGATCGCCTCGAACGGGACACCCCGGCGGCGTGCGTCATCCAATAGCGAACTGATCTCCGGTCCGGCGGACCCGATCAAGCGGACGCTCACGCCGGTTCGTTCTGCAACGTCCAGAACCGCATCAAGCCCTTTCGCCACAGACAAGTTCGACAGATGGATCACCCCGGACCGGATGGCAGGCGAGTCCGTCTCGGGTGGCAGCGGCATCAGACCCGCGTTGTCGACGACGACGAATCGATCAGGGTCGATGCGGTATCGCGCGGCGAGCGCGATCCCCATGTTCGTATCGAGCACCACGTGTCGCATACACGGGCCTCCGGCAGCGAGCGCCAACCTCAGGAAGTTCGAATTGTCACGCACGTAGTGCGCGGAGTGGTGCATCAGTGAGGTCGGAACGCGTCGGAACCGAGACGCCGCCAACGTCACGGCCTCGGTAACGAGGCCCGCTTCGCCGGAGGCGATGACAACCAGGCGATCAGGCACCCGGCCACACAACATCGCAAGGGCAATGTGCAGGCACCGCAGTGCTTTCCGTATCGCGCTGACATGGGTGTCGACCACATCGACGTGGTTTCCGGCAGCTCGGGTTCGCTGGATGAGCCAACTGGTCACCAACGCACGACCATCTACCGGCGGGGGCACCGGGCCCACAATCAGTACGTTCGTCATGACTGCCTGCGTTCGAACAGCAGGTCGGCCTGGTCGAGATCCCAGATGCGACTCGACCCGGGGACCCGAGCCACCCCGGCAAGCGTGAATCCTGCGTCCAGAATCGATCCGATGACAGCGGTCGCATCCGACTGCCCGCAGTAGAAGTCACCGAACGACACTTCGACAAGAATCGCATCCGTATGGGTCAGCACGTGGGTGAGACCGGACAGGACATCCAATTCCGAACCTTGGACGTCGATCTTGACGAGCAGCGGTCTGTCGAACGGGCCCGTCAGCACGTCGTCGCCGGCGAATACGTCGACCTCATGTTGCCCGACCTCGCGCAGCGCCACCGGAAGTTCCGCCCCCGGTGCGACCGGTAGCAGCGACGAGCTGTCGGACGCCGCCGTCACATGCAACGTCTGCCGGCTGCGGACGGACCCGAGAGCGGCGTTGACGATGGTGACGCGCCGCGGACGCAGATACGCGGCGACCTTGGTGAGGTACGTGTCGGCGTCGGGGAGCGGATCGACGCAGACAATGTGTTCGACGCCGAGAACGGCGGCGGCCCAGACCGTGAACTGACCGCGGTTGGCACCGATGTCGATGAGCGAGTTGAACCGCCGGCCGGAGAGTAGCCCACTGTGTTCCAACGATGGCGCGATACCGGCTCGCAGCAGCGGCCACGAACCCGGCCGCCGAAGAAGCCACCACAGCTTGCGGCAGCGCAACCCGAGTAATGCTCCGTCCATCGATCTCATGCCGCCGACCCACTTCGCCTTCCGGCGGGACGTAGTGCGGAGCTGCACGTGTAGTTCGCCATGACCATCGCCACGACGACAACGATCTCCACGACCAGCGGTACCAACCACAGTTCGCCGACCAGGTCCAGCATTCCGGCCGCACCCAAGAGGGCAAGGCCGACCAATCCGCCCGCGAGAATCGCCATGCTCGCGGGAAGAGGATGCCCCAGCGCGAGCAGTCGCGCGCTCAGTGCCTGAGAACAACCGCTGATGCCGGCTCCGATGGCCATGCCGATCACGATGGGTTCGGCAGCCCGATACTGCGGCCCGACCACGTAGCCGATGAGGTCGGCCAACGGCCACGAGAGGACCGACACAATGACGAGATAGACCAACGCCAAGCCGATGATGCTGTTGAACAGCCGATCGAAGCGAGCCGGCTGGGCAAGCCGCCTCACCAGTTCCGGGACGACCACCACCGAGACCGAGGCAGTCAGGATCGATATCGGACCGACGACCTTGGCAGCCAGACTGTACGTCGCCACCACCGAGGCCGAGGTGACCGCGGCCAGAACCGGCACCTGCAACTGTCCGATCAGAGCCGACATCGAATAGGCCCAGTAGCCCGACCCGCCGGCGAAGGCTGATCTCCACTGCCGCAACGACTGCGGGATGGACACCAGAACAGCCGGAACGACGAGCGCCACCAGTGCCGGTGCCAGCAGAACCGCGGAGAAGGCCGCAAAGTTCATCCGCGGTCCCGAAACGTAGAAGGATGCGACCGCGGCGAACGGGATCAGTCGATGGCCCAGCACCAACAGGTTCGCGACGAGGTGCCGGTCGGCGGCAGTCATGTGCGCCACCGCGAAGTTGACGAACGTATCACCCAGGGCAAGTACCAGTCCGGCGTAGACGGCCCAGTGCGGGGCGATCACCCCGTACACGACTGCGCATGCCGCGGATGCGCCGCCGACCATCACTGCATACACCACGAATAAGGCGCCCGGCGTGGCTTCGTGGTCAGCCCCGGCCCGGAGAACGCGTGACGGCGCACCGAGTCCGGACAAGATGCCGACCACCAGACCCACGGAGTAGGCCAGCATGAAGACGCCGAACTGATCGAGCGTCGTCATCCGCGCAACCAACGCCAGCGTGGCACCCAAGGCGACCGAACTGAGTGCGCGGGCACCGATGCGGCCCACTGCGCGGCGCGGCAGTCGTCGTCGGGTATCGGTTGCGGTCGGGGACTGCATGTTCTGACCTAACGCACCACGCCGCGACGAACCAGCCGTCGGAAGCTGCGATAGGCCGGTGTCAACCGGAGCCGGAACAGCGGGCCGGCGACGATATGTGTCAACGTGCCTATCCGTGCCGCGGATTGTTGCCGCGCTCCATCGGCGTGACGCATCCGGACGGCGTGACTCTCCCGGACGAATTCCCGCCAGAGATTGGCGCTCTTGGAGGCTTCGTGAAAACGCAAGGCCCCGATGGGCGTTGCGATGACGGTCTGTCTCGGATTCGCGGCCGCCATCCGCAGCTGGAGCGACAGGTCCATCACCGTGTGCAGGTCCGTCTCGAATCCGCCGATGCGCGACAAGAACGACGTCCTCATCAGGATGGACCCGGAGAAGGCCGCACAGCCGCCGGCCACCATGGCGGGTATGGACAACGGTTTTCCCGCATACGTGTCAACTGTCGAACCATCCGCTCGCACAACCTGACTGGCGCCCATCACGACGTCCAGATCGGGGTTGTCGTTCAGCACGTCCCGAAGAGCACCGATGGCGGATTTCAGCACCAGATCGTCGGCGTTCAGCCAAAGCACCCACGGATTCACCACGCGCCGTAACGCCCGGTTCAGCGCGTCCGATTGCCCGTAGTCCCGTTCGACCACCGTCTTCACGCGTGGATCGGTACGCGCGAGATCGGCGAGGAGGTCTTGCGTCCCGTCGGTCGAACCCGCGTCCTGAACTACGATCTCGTCATCCGCACCCAATTGGTGCAGTGCGCTCTCCAGGGCGTCACGGAGGTACACGCCCGGGTTGTACGACGGGATGATCACACTGATCGCCGTTCCCGTCGTGGTACGACGCTCGTCTACCTCAATCACCATCTGCTCCAGGTCACTTCGTCAACGAATCGAATGGCCGTTGGTGTTGACCAGAACCGCATGTCTGGGCGCGGAGACTTGGTTCAGCTCGGCCTCGGGGCCCGGACCCTTCTGCTTCGGTGTGGGCTCGGGCTTCGTCTTACGACGCGGCAGGACTCCGGCCAGCACGATCCCGGTGACGAAGCCGAGAAAGGCACCGAGCATGACGGGTTTCGGCTTGAACCGGCCCACCGTGGCGATACCGGAACTCGCGGGCTGAATGGTCAGCAGACCTTGGGCACGGGCACCGCCGTTGATGGGTGTCTCGACCTGGGTTGCCAATTCGGTCAATTCGCCGGCGACCGCATCCGCCAGTGCGGCGGCGACGGTCCGATCGTTGTCCGTGACCGTTATTTCCAGGATCACGGTTTCGGGTATCGGCACCACGGTCAACCGGCTGGCGAGGTCGGTGCCCGACACACCCGTGTGTGACCTCTGGCCCGCCCGCTCCAGCACCAGCGGCCCGGTCGCGAGCACCGCATACGTCTTGACCCGCGCCTGCCCCGCGATATCACCCTGCGCCGCGGCGATGGCATCGGTTGCGGAGGTGCTCACGAAGAGTCGAGCGGTGGCGCTGTAGCCCCCGCCTGTCGTGTAGCTGTAGCCGACACCGCCCGCCAGACCGAGGACAGTGAAAATCACCACCCAGACGAAGCGGCGCTTGATCTTATTGAGTGTTTCCATCGTTTCCCTTTCCGGACATTGCTCGGTGTCGCCCTACTGCTTCGTGACTCTTGGTCTTCTCTTCGACGTGGCCGATGGGTCTTCCCGGCCCACCGAGGAATGGCAGGATCGCGACGAAAGGCAGGATGGCCAACAGGTATGGGACATAGATCGACTCCAACGCCGAAATGGCAAGCAGCGTCGTGAAATAGAACAGCAAGGTGTCTCGCTCCGGGCTGTCGGCCAGGTAGAACTTGACAGCAACCGCGATGACCAGTACCAACAGTCCGGTGAGCCCGATCGACAGGGTGATATCCAGCCACGCGTTATGTGGCGAGTAGTTCAAATTGTGAATGGATGTCTGCGCCATGGTGAACCACGCAGTCGGACCTGATCCCAGCACCGGCCGGTCGGCGATGGCGAGACGGCCCTCATTCCACAGAAAGCCGCGGAAGGTGAACTGACTGCCGCCGAAGGGATATATCGCGGGAACGATGGAGAACGCGAGTGCCGTCGCAAATCCGGTGATGAGGATGGGTCGGCGCTGCGACGGCATCAGCCAGATGCACAACACGAGCAGCCCCGCGGTGACGATTCCGACCTCGGCCGTACGGCCGCCTGCGATTTCGGCGGTAAGGCCGACGGCGGCCAAGATCGAGAAGGTACTGACGAGATCGATGTTCGCGATCGCGAAAGGAATGAGCATCGCCATCGCCAGGCCCAGAATGTTCCCGTTCCCGGCGAAGGGTGAGGTCATGGTCTCACCCGCGATGCCGCATTTGTCCAGCCTGCACGATTCGAGCACCCTGGACGGATTCACCAGTACGGCGGCGAGCACCGCACCCAATATCAGCACGAGGCTCGCGCGGCACCCCCAGCCGACGGCTGCGGATCCTCGAATGTCGGTTGGCTTCACCAACGTCACCAGCAACAGGGTCATCGGTATCGCCAACTTTGCGATGTCCGATGTTCGCATGCTTCCCACCATCAAGAACGCCAGCGAGATCGCAAGGCTCGAATACTGCACGAGCGCAGCCAGATCGAACCGCGATCCTTCGGCGAACAGGCCGTGCACGAAATACACAGCCGCGAAGACAAAAGGCGGCAGGTACCACAGTGTCGGATGCAGCGGGCCTGCGCTTTCGGCATGCGTCCAGAACAGGGGTGCGACGAGGAAAGTCATCACCTGTGGCCAGCCGATGATCAACACCACATAGATGCCGACCAATTTCTCGTACTTGGTGAGATCGTGCCAGGTCCGATTCCGGTACGCGGCGAACCCGGCACAGGTCAGTGCCAGTACGGCCATGGCCACGACGAGGAGTTGCATCAGTCGGCCCACCCCGACCATATCTGGCGGATGACGGCCGGCGTCGTACCCGCGGTGGCCTCATGGAGTTCCCAATTCGACCATGCGCCAGACCAATCGCCAATGCGTCGGTCCGAGACATTGCGGACCTTGCCATTCGGCAATGCGATCACGAGGCCATCGCCGGTTCTGGTGATGTCGACGCTCCGATCACCGGCCAAGGGCGGCATGAAGCGCCCCTTGTCCAGCACCTCTTGGCTGCCACCGCGACCCCACACCGCGACGAGCCACGTTTCCCGTTCAAACACGAAGTGAATGCCCAGATTCGGGAACTCCGCCCCGGATGCCCCGTCCGACGGAATCGGATCTGCCGTGACGATGAGCGCCACCGCGCCGGGGACGCTCGGTGGGGGAACATCGAAGTTGGCCGTGACGCCGATGCGGTTGACCGCGCCGGGCATCTGGCGCTGAAGGTACAACGCCGAATTGTCCTCGGTGGCCGTGCCGAGAGCCAGTCCGCGCGGCGTCAGGGTGAGCGGTGATTCGTTGCCGCCACGGTAGATGACGTCGAATCCCGTCAACGCGTCGGCCGTGTCGGCCTGCTCCCCCGCGAAGGTCCGGTGATCGCTGGAACCGCCGCTGCGGGAAAGCAGATTCGTCCACCGCGTGGTGTCGACGGTGCACACCACCGCGATCAAGAAGGCGACGGCCAGCGCTGCCACGATGGCCTGACGATGCCGTCGGAGCCGGTCGGCGACACTCTCCCGCCGTACGTGACGAGCGCCCACATCGGTCATCGGACTCGCTCCGCTTGTCTACGCCCGCTGAGGCCGACCAAACCCCCGACAAGGACTGCCGCGAAGATGAATCCGAGCGCGGAGCATTGCAGGATGATTCGGCGCCGCTGCGGTTCGGCGGGCAACCTCGGCACCACTGCGCCTTCGGCGACCGTCGCACGCATCGGTAGCCTGGGCTCCCGTTCCGGGATCACCCTGGCCAACACATTCGCCGTCGCATTGGCCACATCGGCTGCGGTCACCGGCGAGCCCGACCGCACGGTGATCATGATGAGCGAACTGTCCTTCGGGGACGTCATTGTCATATCTCTGGAGAGATCAGCGGGCTTGACCGGCAGGTGATTCGTCTCGATGACGCGACGCAGGAAGGACTCGGTCGAAGCGAAGGTCGTGTATTCGACGATGCGAGACTTGATGAATGAGGTCGAGGCGAGTCCGCCGGAGTAGCGCGGATCGAGCGGATCCGTTGTGCCGTCGGCGAGTACGGCCATGACCTTCGCGGTGGCGATGTAGGTGGGCCTCGTCAGAGTCGACGCCGCTACGCCCGCCCCAGCGCCGATGGCCACCCCGGCCAACAACACCAGGATGTAACGGCGCACCACAGCCACCAACTCGTCTACTGTCAAACCGACGCCCCTCGCCCCATCAGAAGGCCCCGTCCGCACGCACCACAGCGCTGATCGTCTTGAGGATGATCCCCACATCGGTGATCATCGACCAGTTGTCGACATACGAAAGATCCAGTCGCACAGCCTTGTCCCAGGACAGATTTGCGCGGCCGCTGATCTGCCAGATGCCGGTGACACCAGGTTTCACCAAGAGCTTGCGCCTGATGTCCCCGTCGTAGTTCTCGACCTCACGACGCAATGGCGGCCGCGGACCCACCACGCTCATTTCCTGCCTGAGCACATTGATGAACTGTGGAAGTTCATCGATGCTGTAGCGACGAAGCACACGCCCCACCGGTGTCACCCGGGGATCGCCACGAAGCTTGAACATGACCCCGCCGACAATCTCGTTGAAGGGCAGAAATTCGTCGAGACGTTCCTCTGCGCCGACCACCATGGTGCGGAGCTTGATCATCGTGAACGGCTTGCCGTCCAGTCCGATGCGTTCCGATCGGTAGAAAACCGGCCCGGGGCTGGTGATCTTGACCGCGATCGCCGCGACGAGCAGCAGCGGCGCCATACCGATCAGTGCCAGCAGCGCAAAGCCAGAATCAAAGGCCCTCTTCTGAAAACGCTTGGCGCCGTGATACTGCGGCTTCTCTACGTGCAGCAGCGGCATACCCGCTACCGGTGTCATGGCGAGACGCGCACCCGCGACGTCGAGCAATCCGGGCGACACCACCAGGTCGACGTCCGATGCTTCCAGGCGCCAGCCGAGGCGCTGGATGCCGAAGACACCGAAATGCTCTGCGTCCGTCAGCGCAACGGTGTCTGCAGGACACCCGTCCCCAAGGGCCGCCAGGGCATCGTTCTCGTCACCGAGGATCGGAATCGCGATCTCGCCGATCTCGATGACGTCGCCTCGCTCGACACCGCCGCCTGGTATGCCCGCGCCGACCACCACGTAGCCGTCACCGGGGTCGTTCATCAACTCGCCGGCCAGGACGGCGATCGCAGTTCTGTCACCGATGGCGAGAACCCTCGTCTGGCAGTCACCGGCCCGGCGGCGGGCACGCAACCGCTGTCGCCAGTACTTGCGCCCGATCAGCAGGCCGCACGTCCCGAGTGGGAAGGCCAATGCCAGGTAACCCCGTGCAATATCCACCCGGGCGAGTAGAGCGACGATTGCCAGCACTCCGAATGTCCCGAACGACGCGGCGACCACGCGGCGGTATTCCTCGATGCCGGATCCGAGGATCGCCGCCGAGCGAGCACGGTGCAGGCTCAGCACGCCCAGCCACAAAGCCGCGAGAGCAGCCGAGTACACCATGAACTGCAGCGCTGTCGACCCGTCGTAGCCATCTGCGCCGCTGAACCGAGCCCACTGCGCGAAGAACACCGCAAAGACGACCATCGCAGTGTCGGCGATCAATATCCGACGCGCGAAAACGGGCTGCCACACCGTGCGCGAACGCGGGAGCCGCGTTGCTGCAGTGATGGAGAGCGTCATCGATGGATCCACATGGTCGATTCCCCGGTCAGTTGGTTGGCACAGCCCACAGAACGCGAAGATCTTTCAGTGGCGGCGCCGACAGACGGCGTCGCCGGTGCGTGCGCATCAGCTCTTCACACCAGGACTCATATCCGTCTATCGCCGCTTCAGGCTGAAGGATGCGTCGCGCGAAGGCTTTTCCGGCCGCACCGAGCCGCGCCCGGAGCGCCGGATCTGCCACCAGAATCTCGACACCGTGTACGAGTGCCTCCGGGTCTCCGCCGCGCACGACGATCCCCCCGGACGATGCGTTCACCTCACACGCTGTCGCACTTCTGGACTCGGTGGCCGCCAGAACCGGTTTCCCGACGGCAAAGTAGGACGTCAGCTTGCTCGGCAGGGCCATCTCCGCGATTCCCGGCAATTCGTTGACGAGCAGGATGTCGGCGGCGTTCAGGACCGCGCCGAATTTCTCTTCCGGCACGGGCGGAACGAACTGCACGGTGGACACGTCTCGAGCCATCTCCTGTAAGGCCGCCCGGCGGTTTCCGTCGCCGACGAGAACGAACTGGGGTGACTTCTCCGCAGACTGCCGATGTGTCAGACGGCCGGCGGAGATCACCGAATCCAGGCCTTGCTTGACGCCCATGTTACCGGCGTGCAGGACGACGACCTTGTCTCCACCCCAACCGAATTCGCGTCTGACGTCCGCGCTGCTCTGGCCCGATCCGCCCGTGTCGACGTGACTCCAGTTACGGATGATCGAGATCTTGTCGGCGGGTATGCCGAGCTTCTCGATTGACCGCGCGAAGCGCTCGTGAATCACGCTCACGCCGGTGGCATTCCGTAGGACAGCGGTCTCCAGGTCGGTCGTGAGTTTGGCGCCGCGACCCCCCATCGCAGCAGTCTCGACAACCGCGTGACTGTAGATGTCCTGGACGATCACCCCGACCGGTATACGCATGGCGCGTGCCTTGGCGACAACGGCGGCTGCAGACATCAGTGCCGGACTCACGGCGATGACGACGTCGGGATGCCCCCAATCCTTCGTCATGACCATCCGCGAAAAGGACAGCTCCATATGAACTCTGGAACTTGCGGTCAGTTGACTGGGCACAAAGTGGGGTACTCGCTGCACCGTCACGTTTCGGATGACGGAGGTTTCGCCATGGCTGTCGCGGTATCCCTCGGCCACTTTCCATTCGGGATAGTGCGGCAGGCCCGTGAGCACTTTGACGCTGTGACCCCGTGCAGCCAAACCTTCGGCCAACCCAGTTGTATATGGTGCAATGCCGGTGGCATCCGGCCAGTAGTTGAGACCGACGATGACAATCTTCATATCGAATTACCCTCGGAGGCAATCGATGTGTGAGAAATCGACCATGAGTGCAGTACCTTCCACGCTGAATGACGCACTACTTCGCCGAGACGGTGAGATCAGCCACACTCCTCAATCGAGAGTGCGAGAATCCGCTTGCCCCCTCCCCCGGAGAACACCTCGCGGTGTCAGTCGGATAATCGATCCGTACTGTGTGCCGTTGTATTGACAGTAGCGTTAGTTAACGCGAACGGGCGGTATTTCAGGAATATTCCAGCGCTCATCTTTTTCATGAAAAGGACAGCTTGACCTGCCCAGGCGCACCACTGACGGTGCCTTCCCGGGTTTCACGGAATTGGATCTTCGGCAAATCTTTTTCACGATGCGGCCCCACCCCTTTCATCCGCTCATACACGCAAGTCCTCCAGATGCGCGCGATACCAGTCGACGGTGGACGAGATACCCGTCCGCAGGCCGATACGGGGGGACCAGCCGGTGCTGCGCAGCAACCCGACATCGAGGAGCTTTTGCGGGGTGCCATCCGGTTTCGTTGTATTCCAGTGCGTTTCGCCGCCATAGCCGACTGCGTCGGCCACCATCGAGGCGACTTCGGCGATGGTGCAGTCGCGGCCGGTACCGATGTTCACCTGCCGTGCGCCGTGGTAGTTCTCCAACAGATGCAGGCATGCCGACGCCATGTCGTCGACGTGGAGGAACTCCCGGCGCGGCGAGCCGGTCCCCCAGTTTGTGACGGAAGGGGCTTCGGTCCGTACCGCGTCGTCGTAGCGACGTATCAACGCCGGCAACACATGCGAGCCGTCCTGTGAGAAATTATCCTCTGGCCCATAGAGATTCGTCGGCATCGCCGATATCCAGGGCAAACCGTACTGACGCCGAACCGCCTGCACGTGGATGATGCCGGCTATCTTCGCGATCGCGTAACCGTCGTTGGTCTCTTCGAGGGGACCCGTGAGCAGACTGGCTTCATCGATCGGCTGAGCGGCCAGTCGCGGGTAGATGCACGATGAGCCCAGAAACAACAGCCGCGGGGTGCGGTACGCCGCTGCCGCATCCAGAACGTTGACCTGGATGCGAATGTTGTCGGAGAGAAAGTCGACCGGATACGTACTGTTGGCGAGGATTCCGCCCACCCTCGCCGCGGCGAGGATGACAAGTCGAGGCCTGGTTTCGGCGAAGAACTCGAAGACCGCCTCACGCTCACGGAGGTCGAGTTCTTCAGAACTACGCCCCACGAGGTTGCAGAATCCACGAGCTTGTAGTGCGCGCCATAGCGCGGAGCCCACCAGGCCACGGTGGCCGGCCACATAGACCGGCGCCAAGGGATCGAGCGCTGTCGGCGGGTATGCAGCTGTCATACGGGCAATCGCCACCCCTCCAGCTTCACCGCGTCAACCCACGGGGTGCCGCCGTGCGCCACGGCTTCGATATCGGCGTCGACCATGATCCGGGCCAGTTCAGGGGCCAGCACCGTCGGCTTCCATCCCAGCAGGCCCTGGGCCTTGTCCGCGCAACCGATCAGCGCGTCCACTTCGGTAGGACGTAGGTAGCGCTCGTCGAACTCGACGTGTTCCCGCCAGTCCAAGCCCGCATGCGCGAACGCGAACTCGGCGAAGTCGCGCACTGTGTGGCCGACACCGGTGGCAAGCACGAAGTCTTCGGGCTTGTCGGCCTGCAGCATGCGCCACATTCCTTCGACGAACTCCGGGGCGTATCCCCAATCGCGCACCGCGTTCATATTGCCGAGGTGCAGGTGCTGGGGCCGTCCCGCCTTGATTTCCGCGACGGCACGGGTGATCTTGCGGGTGACGAATGTTTCGCCCCGCCGGGGAGATTCATGGTTGAACAAGATGCCGTTGACCGCGAACATGTCGTAAGCCTCACGGTAGTTGCGGGTTGCCCAGTATGCGTACACCTTGGCAGCACCGTAGGGCGAGCGGGGATAGAAGGGTGTCCCTTCGTGCTGAGGAGGCGGAGCAGCGCCGAACATCTCGGAACTGGACGCCTGGTAATAGCGGCAATTGAGCCCCACCATCCGGACGGCTTCCAGAAGTTGCATCGAGCCGAGGCCGGTGATGTTGCCCGTATATACGGGGTCGTCGAAGCTCACTCGAACGTGCGATTGCGCGGCGAGGTTGTACACCTCATCGGGCTGGATATCGTGCAACAGCGCGGCCAGCCGGCTTCCTTCGCTGAGATCTCCGTAGTGCAGGAACATGCGCGCGTGGGGATCGTGCGGGTCGCGGTACAGATGTTCGATACGCAACGTATTGAAGGTCGACGCCCGACGTATCAGCCCGTGGACTTCATAACCTTTGCGCAGCAACAGTTCTGCCAGATACGAGCCATCCTGACCGGTGACGCCAGTGATGAGTGCCTTTTTCGCCACGAAGCACATGCCCCCTTCAGTTCGCAGAACAAGCGCCGTGCGATGTGTCCGACTATCAGCCGGGGGCCACGGCCATCGAATCGTAACGGGCCGAACAGTTACGCAACCGTAAATTCAGCGATTTTTTCGTTAGCTCTTTCGGCGCGGTCGCCGGGTCTCAGCGTTGTCGGCACGAGCACACAGCCAGCCACCAGCCTGCCTGAATCCTTAGGTAGGCAACATAATCCGCGTTCGCACTTCCCGTCGGAAGGAACGGGAACACCTAACTTGTTTCGAAAGCAAAAAGTTCGCGGGCGTCGTTGCTGGGCCGCGCGTCGCCGACGTCAATTTGAGCAACGTTCCCGCGCGCTGACCGCGAAGCCCGCTGTGCCCCAAGGACATGCGCCCGGCGCCCGTCGAGTGCGCCGTGGCGAATCCCCGGGGAGCCGGCCGACACTGCGAACGGCAAATGCATCTGCCACCACCTTCAGGTCGAACGCGCCGATGGAACGCGACGCGCTCCGACGTCTGCACGAATGGTCGCTGACGATCGGGGCCAGCGGCGCCCACGATGATTGCGGTTGGCGGCGGCGATAACCGAGGACTCCGGCGTCACCCGTGCGCGTCGGCGAGCGGGTGCGAATGCAGCAAATCGTCCGAGAAATCATTGTCCCATCTCTACGAGGAAAGGGTCTGCGCCGACCGCCCGGCAGGTGTCACGCCACGCGATTCCCAGCTATGAACGGATAGCTCCCTCAGATAGTCGTGCTATACACGCACATATCGATCAGGCAATTTCCGAGTTCAGAATTCCGGCCACAATGTGGGAGCTCCGCCGATGAAAAAGACTGCGGTCGCGGTTGCTGCATTCGCGGCAGTAGGAATCGGCGCGTATGTCTGGCGTACGGTCTCGTCCTTCATCGCGGACTACGAAGCGCGGTCCCGGGCCATGGAACGTGCCAGGACCGGTGAGCCCACCCAGAGTTCCACAGGCCAACCGAAACGGTCGCGGGCAGACCAGCTGATCGGGTAGTTACACCGTATTGCGCGATTCGAGCAAACGGGCTGCCCTGACAACTAAGCCCAGCGCGTCGCTTCCACGTCGGCGGGCAGCGCCGAGCGCAGCGGCACATCCAGCCCGTCGTAGATTCCGGCGGGTTGGCCGGCCAGCCAGTCGATGGCACCCAGCAGCCGGTTGGCGGCGGTGGTGTTGCCGCCGTCGGCGCGGGTGCCCCCAGGCACGTCGGCGCGGGTGGTGATGGTCAGCTGCGGGTCGCCGTCGACGATCACGCGATGGTCGCCCACCCCCTCGTCGGGCTGCGGCCAGTCGGGCGCACAGCTCGGATGGATGCGGGTGATGTGCTCGATGATGACGCGCTGTTTTCCCTGCGACCATCCGATGACCTTGAGGAAGAACGCGCCCTGGGTGCCCTTCTCGAACGGCCCCATGACGGTGTCGACCGTCTCCTCCAGCGGCAGGCGCTCGACCTCCTCGGTGATCTCGTCGATCTCGATGCCCAGACCGCGGCCGATCAGCCGGACATTGCCGCCCCACACCATCGTCGGAATGGTCGAAAGCAGCATCATCGGCGTCTCGTCCATGGAGCCCCCGAATCCACACGACACCTTGACCGCGAACGGCTGGTTGTAGGTGGAGTAGTCGAAGATCTCCTGACAGGTGATCGTCTTGATGCGGGTGCACAGGCTCGCGGCCGTCACCGCGAGCGCGTCGTTGCCCCAGCCCGGGTCCACGCCGCTGACCAACAGGGAGGCCCCGCCCGCCTCGGCAGCTGAGGTCAGCCGCGCCAGCCATTCCGGCGGTGCCGAGCGGGGGTCGTAGAGCGAGTACAGCGACGGCGTCACCACGTGCGCGCTTGCCCGCAGCGCGCGTTCGATATCGGCGATGGCCTCTTCGGGCCGGATGTCGCCGGAGGCCATGTAGGCCACCGCATCGGCCCCGGCCAGGGTGGCGTCGACGTCGGTGCCGGCCAGAATGCCCGTCGGATCCGGTAGTCCGGCAAAGCCGGCCGCGTCCCGCCCCGCCTTCTCCTGCGACGACGTGATGACGCCGGCCAGTTCAAGACCCGGAAATCCGACCGTGGAACGGATCGCCGTCGAGCCCATATTTCCTGTTCCCCAGACCACCACACGCCTCATGCGCATCACACTAGAGGTTTGATGCAGCCCTTCGTGGCGAGCATCACAGATCGATCTAATGAGCAGGTCAGACGGTAAAAATGCCCGACACGGCGAGCCCAATCAACCAGGCGGTTGGTTCGCTGGCGACAATTTGCTCAGCACCCCTTTGCGATGTGGTTACCGGACGGTATAGTTCAGGGCAGTTACTGGTGGGTAACTTAGCCCTGAGTACCCAACCGACAGCTTCCATCTCATTGAGGAGAAATCGTGGGCCACTACAAGAGCAACGTCCGTGACCAGGTCTTTACCCTGTTCGACGTACTCGGTCTCGACAAGGCGCTCGGCGCCGGCTCGTACAGCGACCTGGACGCCGACACCGCCAAGGAAATGATCGGCGAGATGGCTCGGCTGGCCGAGGGCCCGGTGGCCGAATCGTTCGCCGACGGCGACCGCAACCCCCCGGTGTTCGATCCCAAGACGCACACCGTGAAGCTGCCGGAGTCGTTCAAGAAGTCGGTGAAGGTCACCATCGACGGTGGCTGGAACAAGGTCAGCCTCGACGAGGACCTCGGTGGCGTGCCTGCCCCCAAGGCGCTGCTGTGGGCGCTCAACGAGCACATCCTCGGCGCGAACCCGGCCGTGTGGATGTATGCCGGTGGCTCCGCCTTCGCGCAGATCTTCGCCCACAACGGCACCGAAGAGCAGAAGAAGTGGGCCGTCATCGCCGCTGAGCGCGACTGGGGCGCCACCATGGTGCTGACCGAGCCCGACGCGGGCTCCGACGTCGGCGCCGGCCGCACCAAGGCCGTCCAGCAGGAGGACGGCTCCTGGCACATCGACGGCGTCAAGCGCTTCATCACCTCTGCCGAGGCCGATGACATGTTCGAGAACATCTTCCACCTGGTGCTGGCCCGCCCCGAGGGCGCCGGCCCCGGCACCAAGGGTCTGTCCCTGTTCTTCGTGCCGAAGTTCCACTTCGACAAGGAGACCGGCGAGCTGGGCGAGCGCAACGGCGTCTACGTCACCAACGTCGAGCACAAGATGGGCCTGAAGGTCTCCACCACCTGCGAGCTGACCTTCGGCCAGCACGACAAGCCTGCCAAGGGCTGGTTGGTCGGCGAGGTGCACAACGGCATCGCGCAGATGTTCGACGTCATCGAGCAGGCCCGAATGATGGTGGGCACCAAGGCCATCGCCACCCTGTCGACCGGATACCTGAACGCACTGGCATACGCCAAGGAGCGCGTGCAGGGTGCCGACCTGACCCAGATGACCGACAAGGCCGCGCCGCGCGTGACCATCACGCACCACCCCGACGTGCGTCGTTCGCTGATGACCCAGAAGTCCTACGCCGAGGGCATGCGCGCGCTGTACCTGTACACCGCGACCTTCCAGGACAACGAGGTCGCCCAGGCACTGCACGGCGTGGACGAGAACCTGGCGCTGCGGGTCAACGACCTGCTGCTCCCGATCGTCAAGGGCTACGGCTCCGAGCAGGCCTACGCCAAGCTCACCGAGTCGCTGCAGACCTTCGGTGGGTCCGGCTTCCTGCAGGACTACCCGATCGAGCAGTACATCCGCGACGCCAAGATCGACTCGCTGTATGAAGGCACCACCGCCATCCAGGCGCAGGACTTCTTCTTCCGCAAGATCATCCGCGACAAGGGCCAGGCGCTGTCCTACATCGCCGGCGAGATCGACACGTTCATCAAGAACGAGTCGGGCAATGGTCGCCTGAAGGCCGAGCGTGCGCTGCTGGCCACCGCCCTGGAGGACGTGCAGGGCATGGCCGCCACCCTGACCGGTTACCTGATGGCCGCGCAGGAAGACGCCGCAAGCATCTACAAGGTGGGCCTGGGTTCGGTGCGCTTCCTGCTCTCGGTCGGCGACCTGATGGTCGGCTGGCTGCTGCAGCGTGAGGCTGCCGTCGCCATCGAGCAGCTCGACGCCGGTGCCACCGGTGACGACAAGGTCTACCTCGACGGCAAGGTCGCGGCTGCGTCGTTCTTCGCGAAGAACTTCCTGCCGCTGCTGACCAGCACCCGCAACGTCATCGACGGTATCGACAACGAGGTCATGGAGCTGGCGGAAGCCTCCTTCTGATCTTCAAAGACCAAGTGCCCCCGGCGATCCCGGGGGCACTTGTCGTTGTGGGGGCGTGTGTTCGTCACGCCGAGCGCGAGCGTGCAGTCAGATCGCGAATTGAGCGCTTTGGGTGATCTGCGTGCACGCTCGCGGCCCAAGCCAGCGACAACCTGCGCAGCACGTTTTGTTCACCATGCCGTTTGGTCACGCGAACCCGGCGCCAGTCGAGCTCGTCGAGGTCTTCCGAACGCACGATGTCCCGCGCGAACTGGATGGGGTCGTACCGATGGTGGTCGCCGTCGTACTCGATTGCGAGTTTGCGCGGCGCCCAACCCATGTCGAGGAAATAGCGCCGCTGCCCGTCTGCGCTGAGCACAGGTATCTGAGTGGTCGGCCGGGGATAGCCATTGCGGATCACCAGCAGCCGCAACCATGTCTCACGCGGCGACTCCGCTCCGGCGTCGTAGAAGTCCAGTGCCTCCACCAATCGGCGCATACCTCTGGCGCCGCTGTGTCGCTCACGCGCCATCCGCAGGACATCGACAGCTTTGAAGCCGGTTGCGTTTCCGAGCGCATCGAGACGCGCCACTGCTTCGTCGAGCGGATCCAGGCGACCGAGATCGAACGCCGTCCGCTCCACCGTCGTGATCGGAACACCGCCTCGATCGACTATCTCTGATGCGGCGATGCCGCCCTTATGCGTGACGATTCCGACGGGCGGCCTCCGGCTCGGCGAGTAGAGCTCAATGGGCTCGGTTTCCTCGACGTACCGCGCACCGTGCAGCGCCGACGCTGTCAGCCCCGCGATCACGCCGGCACGTTTCGACCACAGCCAGGCCGCGTACGCGCGCTCCCATGTGGTGGGCTCCTGCTCGCGGGGCACGTAGATATTGGGAAAGATCGCCGTGTACTGGGTACGCAACTGGTGCTTGTGCAGACGTCCCGATGCAACCGCTTCACTGCCGACGAACGGAAATGCCATGCTTCACCGTGCCGCAGCGTAGCGCCCACGGGGATAGTGCTCGGCTGCATCTGTGCATGAATCGGTGACTGTGAGCCGACGACCGTCGCCGAGCGTGCAGTGAGATCGCGATAATCGTGCCGAACGCACTCTCACTGCACCGTGGCGGCAAGCGAAAAAGCATTCTGCTCACAGCAGCGTAGGCAGCGCGCGCACCCCCCGACCCGGCAATGTCGACGGCATGACCGAGAAACCGCCCCTGTTCAGTCGGCAACTACGCGAAGACCTGTTCCGCAAAAGAGTTCTCGTGCTCGACGGCGCGCTCGACGACGACAACGGGACGGTGCTGGTCACCCAGTTCCTGACACTGGCCGCCGACTCCGCCGACGACATCTGGCTGTGGATCCACTCGCCGGGCGGATCGGTGCCGGCCATGTTGGCGATCCGCGACGTGATGCGGCTGGTCCCCAGCAGCGTCGGCACCTTGGCACTCGGGTTGGCCTGCAGTGCAGGACAATTCCTGCTGTCCTCGGGCACCCCGGGTAAACGGTTCGCCCTGCCACACGCCCGCATCCTGATGCACCAGGGTTCGGCCGGCATCGCCGGATCGGCCGTCGAGGTGGCTGTGCAGGCCGACGACATGCGCCACACCCGCGACACCGTGCTGGGCCTGATCGCGGCCGACACCGGCCAGCACGTCGACCGGATCTTCACCGACTCGCTGCACGACCGCTGGTTCACCGCCGAGCAGGCTCGCGACTACGGCTTCATCGACCACGTCGTCGGCGACTTCACCCAGATCGCTCCGAACCAGAAGCAGCAGTTGGGAATTCACGCATGAGCACCTACACGATCCCGAACGTGGTCGCGCGCACCCCCGGCGGCGAACGGATCATGGACGTCTATTCGCACCTGCTCAGCGAGCGCATCGTCTACCTCGGCACCGCGATCGAACCGGGCGTCGCGAACGCACTGATCGCGCAGCTGCTGCACCTGGAGGCCGACAACCCCGAGCAGGAGATCGCGCTGTACATCAACTCCGAAGGCGGGGACCTGTCGGCGATGCTCGCCGTCTACGACACCATGCGGTTCATCAAGGCGCCGGTGGCGACGACGTGCATCGGGCAGGCCGTCGCGGCGGGCGCGGTACTGCTGGCCGCGGGTGCCGCGGGCCGCCGAGCGGTGCTGCCGCATACCCGGGTGGTGCTACACCAGCCGGCCGCGCAAGGAAGGGGCACCATTCCCGATCTGATCCTGCAAGCCGACGAGGTGGCGCGGGTGCGCACCCAGCTGGAGAACATCCTGGCGCGGCACACCGGCCGCAGTACCGAACAATTACGCCACGACACCGACCGGGACAGGGTGTTCGACGCCGAGGCCGCGGTGGCCTACGGCCTGGCCGACCACGTACTCGATCAACGGAATCGCTAGGCCGCCATCAACATCGGGCCGCTCAGGTCCGTCGAGATGCCGCCGACCAATCGTGCCAGGTCGGTCTTCAGAGCCCCACACACCGCGGCGATCATCTCGCTGGAGGGTTCCTTGCGACCCCGCTCGATCTCGGAGAGGTACTGCGGTGAGACGCCGGCGCGCTCGGCGACGTCGACCAGGCGCCGCCCTTGCTCACGACGGGTCTCACGCAGTCGGCGGCCGAGCACCTCGCGCCACAGCGGTTCCAGCGGCTTCAGCGGCCGGGGATGGAAACGGATGACCTCGCCCATGCCTGCATCCTCGCCGCAATCGCGCGCGGGCGTCGGCCTGTTCACCATGGGCGCAAAAAATGGGCGGGTTCGGGAAGGACCCTTGAGGAGCGTCTTCTCTACCTTGCGGTATGGCACGCGGCCGGATCTTCACCTCTTGTCCCGGCTCTCTGGATCAGTCACTTCCCGAACCCGTCGTGCGGTCGACTGTACGCTTGTGATCAAGATCACACCAGGGTTGATTCAGTCCGAATCGAGCGACCGCAGCAGGGCCCGGGTGCGCGCCCTGACCTCGGGTGATGCGTCGAACAGCACGCCGACGTACTCGTCGACCCCGGCGGCTTTGAGCTCCTCGACGCGGGCCGTCACCGTCGCCTCGTCGCCGATCAGCGCCGCGTCCGCCGGTCCGGCATAACCCTCCCGATCCAGCATCGCCCGGTAGGACGGCAGGTGGCCGTACATGGCGAACTGCTCGGCCGCCTGGGCGCGGGCCCCGTCGACGTCATCGGTGACGGCGACCGGCAATCCGGCGACGACACGCACCGGCCGGTCCCCCGCCGCATCCCGCAGCCCGGGGCCGACATGACCACTGAGCGTCTTGGGTCCCGTCATCCAGGTGATGGTGCCCTCGGTCCGGCGCCCGGCGATCTTCAGCAGTTGCGGGCCCAGTGCCGCGATGTACACGTCCGGGCGCGGCGCTCCGGCGATCTGCAGGGCACCACGGGTGGTGACGGTCTCGCCGGGTGCATCGGCGGGTTCACCGGCCAGCAGCGGCAGCAGCCCGTCGAGGTATTCGTTGAGGCGCCGGACCGGCTTGTCCCACGGAATGCCCCACATGCCCTCGGTGACCGCGGCGTGCGTCATGCCGAGCCCCAGGATGAACCGGCCACCCGCGATCAGGTTCAGAGTGAGCGCACGCTGCGCCAACTGCATCGGGTGCTGATTCTGGATGGGCACCACCCCGGTGCCGACCTCGATCCCGTCGACCTCCCGGAACGCGACGGCAAGCACGGTGAGAAGGTCTGGCTCGTAAGGCATCTGGGTCATCCAGACGCGCCGGAAACCCTCTTCCTTGGCCTGCGCGAGGTACTTCACGGTGCCGTCCACCGGCGAACCTCCGCCGCTCAACGAGCCGAAGAGACTGATCTGCATGGCACGCTCCTGTTGAATATCGCACCATGACCACAGAGCAGTCACGGCTGGGCAATTTCGGGCCGAACTGGTTCGCCTCGGTGATGGGGACGGGCATCGTTGCGAACGCGGGCGCGACATTACCCATTCACCTCCCCGGACTGCGCGGCTTCGCTGAAGTGGTGTGGGTGGTGGCCGCGGCGCTGCTGGTGGTGCTGCTGGTGGCGGTGTCGGTGCAGTGGGTGCGCCACCCCACCGTGGCCCGCGGCCACGCGCACAACCCGCAGATGGCCCACTTCTACGGCGCCGCGCCGATGGCGCTGCTGACCGTCGGGACGGGCGCCATCCTGGTCGGCCGGGACCTGATCGGGACGCGCCTAGCCGTCGACATCGACTGGATCCTGTGGACGGCGGGCACGGTGGGCGGCCTGTTCACCGCGATGACGATCCCGTTCATCATGTTCACCCAGATCGACGTCGGCCCGGACGCGGCCTTCGGCGGGTGGCTGATGCCGGTGGTGCCGCCGATGGTGTCGGCCGCCGCGGGCGCCCTGCTGATCCCGCACATGGCGCCGGGCACCGGGCGCACCACCATGCTCTACGGCTGCTATGCGATGTTCGGGCTGTCGCTGATCGCCGCGCTGATCATCATCAGCCTGATCTGGAGCCGGCTGATGCACTACGGGACGTCCGGGACGGCGCGGGTGCCCACGTTGTGGATCGTGCTCGGGCCGCTGGGCCAGGGCATCACCGCGGCCGGACTGCTGGGCACCAACGCAATGCTGGCCGCTCCCGCCGACGTGGCAGCCGGGATGAGTGTGTTCGCGATCCTGTTCGGCGTCCCGGTGTGGGGCTTCGCGGTGCTGTGGATCTCGCTGGCCACCGCGCTGACCGTGCGCACGTTGCGGCGCGGAATGCCGTTCGCGCTGACCTGGTGGAGCCTGACCTTCCCCGTCGGCACCTTCGTCACCGGCACCACCCAGCTGGCCGTGCACACCGGGCTCCCGGCGTTCAAGGTGGCAGCGGTGGCCGCCTATGTCGGCCTGCTCTGTACGTGGGGTCTGGTGGCGGTGCGCACCGCCCGCGGCAGCCTGGGCGGCAGCCTGTTCGCGCCGCCGCCGAACGCGGGACCGATCACTGCGCACAAGGAACCGAAGGTCCCGCGTAAGTAACCCCGAGAAACTAAAGAGCCCCGTGTTGCCGTCGGGTCGGGGGGTCAGACGGCAACACGGAGCTATCCGGTGTATCGACGCACTTCCGGGCGGCGTTACAGGTTTCCGGAAAAAATTTTCGGAACTTTTCCCGCCTGCCGAGAATCGCCCCAAGAGTTCGCCAAGTCGGTCGCCGCAGCCTTCAGGAGACACTTTCCCCAGCAAGGGACGACATGACCATCTTGATCGCGAAGCGCAGGCTGACATCCATCGCGGCGACCGTTCTCCTGCTCGCCACGTGCGGCCACCCGAGCCCACAGGCAACCACGCCGACGAACATGCCCGCGCCTGCGCCCGTCCAGTCCGTGCTCGGGTTCACGGATCTGAACGGACCTTACGACGTCGCGGTCGACACCGAAGGCAATGTGTTCGTCTCCGACATCGCAGGCGGACGAAACGGATCCAATCGCGTCCTCGAGTTACCTGCCGGCTCGACTGTCCAAAAAGTGCTGCCGTTTGCACGCGCCACCGTGATGACCGATCCCGCCGGTGAGGTGTGGGTGCTCGACGGCAGGCAGGAGCCGGGCACGCTGGTGAAGCTGGTGCATGGAGCCGACCAGCAGACGGTGGTGCCTCTGCCCGACCTCGGTGAGTGGAGCGCCGTCCGGGCGGTGGACAGCACGGGCAACGTCTACGGCATGACCGACGGTGGGGTGGACTCGGGAGGCGGATGCTGCCTGCCGGTTCAGATTGCCAAGGCGGCGCCGGGATCGACCGCCGAACGGTTGCCGTTCCAGCACATGAACATCGTGGCGGGCATGACGCTCGACACCGCAGGCAACCTGTATGTCGATGACGGCAACGGCAAGCGCGTGCTGAAGTTGGCGCCGGGATCGAGTAGTCCGTCGGTGGTGGCGTTCCCCGGCCTCAACGGGATCATCGATTTCACTGTCGATGCCAAGGGCGCACTGTATGTGATTGACGCACAACGGGATCGAATCCTGAAACTCGAGCCGGGATCGAACACACCAACAGTTCTGCCCTTCACCGGTCTCAAACGTCCCGTCAGCGTCGCCGTGGACAACAAGGGCGCGGTCTACGTCGTCGACGACGGTCACCGCCGGGTCGTGAAACTGCAGGGGATCTGATGCCCGCACGCGTCCGGCCACGTGTCGGATGACAAGAATTCGCCAAGGCACAGACCTCAAAATTCTTGTGAAAGAGAGGAAACCGACATGACCCGACCCCACCGCACGTTCGCTCTGACCGCCCTGGCGGTATTCACCCTGGGCGCCGTCATCCCCGCGACCGCACATGCCGACAACGACCCGGTCAATCTGCCGGTCACCGACGAGGTCCGCACCGAGTTGGTCCACACCGGAGCGGTGCTCACCGGCAGACCGGCGAGCGAGTTCGGCGGGTTGCGCGAAGGAAGAACCTTCTACGCCCGAGATGCGAGCGGCGCCCAATGGGCGGCGGCCGCGTTGTACGCCAAACCGGACGAATACTGGGCCGCCATCGAGCTTCAGGACCAGAACAGTTACTTCGCTTTCGTGAAGCCGGCCGACCCCGGGTCGACGTGGATTCCGACCGCAATCGGCTTCGGTCCCATCCCCGCGGGCCAGGAACCCTGTCCGCTACCACAAACCGTCCGCGACCTGTGGGCTTGGCCCGCAGGCAAGTGCCACCCGTGAGGAATGCCGAGATGAAACATCCAACACTCACCGTGGCGAAGATCGCCATGGTCGCGCTCGCGTCGATCCTGCCGGTCGGCTGCGCGTCGTCATTGGGACCGACAGTGGTGCAAGCCAATTCGCCCACATCCAGCGCGGCCGAGCAGTCGGCGCCGCCGCGCGGCACACCGGCGGCAGCCCCCGTCGTCACACATGGAGTCGAGCGCGACAGGGCCGACGTGCCATGGCCGCAGGTCGGCCCCGGCTGGACGTTGGCCATGTGGAGCCCCGTGACACCACGCCGGCCGGGCGAACAGCCCGCTCCCGGGGAACCGAGCTCAGACACCGCCGACACGACGCTCTTTCTCGTCGACCCACGGACGGGCGACCGGTACCCGATCACCACCTTCACCCCTGACGAGCACGACCCGCGACTGGTCGACTGGTCGGGCGACGGCGGCTACGCGCTGTTCACCCAGGGTGCCGACGCCATCTCCGTCGACCTGCACACCGGCGAACGCACCGTCGTCCCCGTGCACGGAACGCCTGCGTACACGCGCCCCGGCGGGAAGGCACTGCGTGTCTCGACGAGTTTCAACGGCGACGAGCCGGGCACACTGACACGAATCAGCTTGTCGGGCAACGAACAATTGCGGTATCCGACCGGCGATCTGGGCGGAGCGGGTCAGTTCAGCGGCGACTACCTCGAATCTCCCGACGGAACCCAGCTCGTGCTCGGGACCGCGAACCTCGGCAACGAGATCGTTCCCCGCTCCGACAACAGCCTGGTGGTGATGTCCAACGACGGGTCGATCATCCGCACCCTCCCCGTGCCGGTCCCGAAGGCATACTGCGCACCGGTGAAGTGGTGGAAGCCCATGGTGGTGCTCGCCCACTGCACCGCCGAAGGTAGTGCGGCCGAGCAACTTTGGACGATACCGCTCGACGGCAGTGCGGCCACCGCTCTGACCGCGCTCAACACCCACGACGACCAACCCGGATTCGAGGGGAACTACGGCAACTGGAATGCGTATGAAGTGCCCAGCGGCGTCTTCCTGCCGACGGCGGGGGCATGCGGCACGTCGTTCGTGTCCCGGCTCACCCCGGACGGCCACACCTCACGCGTGGACATTCCGGGCCTCGGTGACAGCACCGACCTTGCCGGCGTGAGCGGTGACAAGCTGTTGGTGGTCGGTCAGACCGGATGTGGTGGCGGTACGTCGCTGGTGACCTACGACCCGGTGGCCAACACCTCCACCGTCCTGCTCGGACCGCCGATCAACGGCGGCGGCGTCACCGGCGGCCGCGTCTTCCCGACCGACGGCGCGGCCCGATGAATCGCAGGATTCTGGCGGCCCTGGCAGTCGCTGCGCTGGCCGCCTCCCTGGCGACGACGTCGCTGGCTGTCGCCGAAACCGAGGCGGCGCACGCGTGCACGGAACTCGGCGGCACGGTGAAGCCCGACTCCACCTGCCACGTGCACACCGAAACCGGCACGTACACCGTCGACATGAGCTATCCGGTCGACTACCCGGACCAGCAGCAGCTCCGCGACTTCATCACCCGGGATCGCGCCGAATTCGTCGATTTCATGGCGAAGGTGCACCCACGCGATTGGCCGTTCGAGCACGGTCTGACCCCGCAGACCTACTCGACCTCGGGAACCCGCAGCGTCGTGTTCGAGATCTACGACGACACCGGCGCCCACCCGGTGACCGGCTACAAGGCGTTCAGCTACGACCTGAACACCCACACGCCGATCACCTACGACACGCTCTTCGAAGCGGGCGCGGACCCGGTCGCGGTGCTCGACCCGATCGTCCAGCGCGCGATGGACAAGCGCTGGAGAGGTTATGGCGGCCCGGCACCGCGAAACACCCTCGGGGCACGGGTGTATGAGAACTTCGCAATCACCGACGATGCGGTGGTGTTCTTCATCCCGCAGGGGATGTGGCTCCCTGAGGTCGCCGGGCCGATGCAGGTCTCGGTGTCCCGCGAGCAGCTCGCGGGACACCTGAGAACCTAAGCCTCCAGGATCGCCGTGACGCCCTGGCCGCCGGCCGCGCAGATCGAGATGAGGCCGCGGACCGGCTTGCCGGTCTCCTTCTTCTTCTCCGCGAGCTGCTTGGCCAACTGGGCCACGATGCGACCGCCGGTCGCGGCGAACGGATGCCCCGCGGCCAGCGACGAGCCGTTGACGTTGAGCTTGGACCTGTCGATGCTGCCCAGGGCCTGATCGAGACCGAGGCGTTCCTTGCAGTATTCGGCGGACTCCCAGGCGCCCAGCGTGGCCAGCACCACCGACGCGAACGCCTCGTGGATTTCGTAGAAGTCGAAGTCCTGCAGGGTGAGCCCGTTGCGGGCCAGCAGCCGCGGCACCGCATAGGTCGGCGCCATCAAGAGGCCGTCGGGCCCGTTGATGTAGTCGACAGCGGCGGTCTCGGCGTCGACGAAGTAGGCCAGCACCGGCAGGTTGCGCTCGGCGGCCCATTCCTCGGTGGACAGCAGGGCCACCGAGGCGCCATCGGTCAGTGGGGTGGAGTTGCCCGCGGTCATGGTGGCGTCACCGTTGCGCACGCCGAAGACGGGCTTGAGCTTGGCCAGCTTCTCCGGCGAGGATTCCGGGCGCAGGTTGTTGTCCCGGTACAGCCCGAGGAAGCCGCTGACCAGGTCGTCGAAGAAGCCGCGGTCGTAGGCGGCGGCCATGTTGCGGTGGCTGGCGGCGGCCAGCTCGTCCTGGTCGACGCGTTTGACGCCGAACTCCTTGGCCGTGACGGCGGCGTGTTCGCCCATGGACAGCCCGGTGCGCGGTTCACCGTTGGTGGGGATCTCGACCCCGACGGCCGCGGGCAACTTGCCCACCAGCTTGAGCCGGTCCAGGTTGGACTTGCTGCGGCGCAGGCTCAGCAGCACGTGGCGCAGATTGTCGCCGAACGCGATGGGCGCATCGGAGGTGGTGTCCACGCCGCCGGCGATACCGGAGTCGTACTGCCCCAGGGCGATTCCATTGGCGACCGCGATGGCCGACTGCAGGCCGGTGCCACACGCCTGCTGCAGGTCGTAAGCCGAGGTGTAGGGCGACAGGGAGGTGCCCAGGACGCTCTCGCGGACCAGGTTGAAGTCGCGGCTGTGCTTGAGCACCGCGCCACCCACGACCATGCCGATCCGTTCGCCTTTGAGGTGGAAGCGGTCGATCAGACCGTCCAGGGCGGCGGTGAACATATCCTGGTTGGAGGCGTTGGCGTAAGCGCCGTCCGAGCGGGCGAAGGGGATCCGGTTTCCACCGAGGATCGCGACGCGGCGAGAATTTGTGTTAGCCATATCCCAATGTTACCCGCCGTTCTTACTCTGGAGTAAGTTAGATCCCATGGCTTCCGATTTGTTCACCCAAGTGGTCAGCTCCGGGCCCGGATCGTTCCTGGCCAAGCAACTGGGCGTGCCCCAGCCCGAAACCCTGCGTCGTTACCGGGCCGGCGAACCGCCGCTGGCCGGCTCGCTGCTGATCGGCGGGGAAGGCCGCGTGGTGGAGCCGCTGCGCGCCGCACTGGCCGGCGACTACGACGTCGTCTCCAACAACATCGGCGGACGATGGGCCGACTCGTTCGGCGGCCTGGTGTTCGACGCCACCGGCATCACCGAGCCGACCGGCCTGAAGGCGCTCTACGAATTCTTCACCCCGGTGCTGCGCAACCTCGGCTCCTCCGGCCGGGTCGTCGTGATCGGAACCACCCCCTCGGAGACGGCGACGGCGCACGAACACATCGTGCAGCGGGCGCTCGAAGGATTCACCCGCTCACTGGGCAAGGAACTGCAGCGCGGCGCGACGGTGTCGCTGGTGTACCTGGCCGCCGACGCGAAACCCGCCGTCACCGGCCTGGAGTCGACGCTGCGGTTCATCCTGTCCGGGAAGTCCGCCTACGTCGACGGCCAGGTGTTCTGGGTCGGCGCCGCTGATTCGGCGCCCCCCGCCGACTGGGACAAGCCACTGGCCGGCAAGGTCGCCGTGGTGACCGGTGCCGCCCGCGGGATCGGTGCGACCATCGCCGAGGTGTTCGCCCGCGACGGGGCCGCCGTGGTCGCGGTCGACGTACCGCAGTCCGAAGAGGCGCTGGAGCAGACGGCCGCCAAGGTCGGCGGGACCGCGCTGGCGCTGGACGTCACCGCCGCGGACGCGGTGGACAAGATCGTCGCGCACGTCACCGAGCATCACGGGGGCAAGGTGGACGTGCTGGTCAACAACGCCGGCATCACCCGCGACAAGCTGCTGGCCAACATGGACGAATCCCGCTGGGATTCCGTCGTCGCGGTGAATCTCCTTGCGCCACTGAACCTCACCGAAGGCCTGGTGGCCGCCGGTGCCCTCGGGGAGGGTGGCCGCGTCGTCGGGTTGTCCTCGATGGCCGGGATCGCCGGTAACCGCGGCCAGACCAACTACGCGACGACGAAGGCGGGCATGATCGGCATCGCCGAGACCCTGGCGCCGTCACTGGGCGAGAAGGGCATCACCATCAACGCGGTGGCGCCCGGCTTCATCGAGACCAAGATGACCGAGGCCATCCCGCTGGCAACCCGCGAGGTCGGCCGGCGATTGAACTCGTTGTTCCAGGGCGGCCAACCCGTCGACGTCGCCGAACTGATCGCCTACTTCGCCAGCCCCGCGTCGAATGCGGTGACCGGCAACACGATCCGGGTCTGCGGCCAAGCCCTGCTGGGGGCGTGACGATGAGCGACCAACCCAACGGCCTACTGAACATGGCGCGGGCCGTGGCCGGTGCGCTGCCGTTCGTGCCGCGCTCCGGCGGTCTGCCGGATCGGACGGTGCACGTGCCCGATGTCCGGATCGACGCGGCCAACGTCGCGGCGTACGCCGGCGTGACGGGCCTGAAGTTCGGCGACTCCGTGCCGCTGACCTACCCCTTCGCGCTGACCTTCCCGACCGTGATGTCACTGGTCACCGGATTCGATTTCCCTTTCCCGGCAATGGGTTCGGTGCATGTCGAGAACCGGATCACCCAATACCGGCCGATCGCGGTCAGCGACACCCTGGACGTGGCGGTGCACGCGGAGAACCTTCGCGAGCACCGCAAGGGCCTGCTCGTGGACATCGTCACCGAGATCAAGATCGGCAATGACGTCGCCTGGCACCAGGTGACGACGTTCCTGAACCAGCAGCGCACCAGCCTCTCCGGTGAACCGCGCCCCGAACCGCCCAAGCAGACCAAGTTGCCGCCGCCGAATGCGGTGCTGTCGATCAGCCCATCGCAGATCCGCTCGTACGCAGCCATCGGCGGGGACCACAACCCGATCCACACGAACTCGTTGGGCGCCAAGCTGTTCGGTTTCCCCACCGTGATCGCACACGGGATGTACAGCGCCGCGGCGGTGCTGGGCAACATCGAAGGCCAACTGCCGGACGCGGTGGCCTACACGGTGAAATTCGGCAAGCCGGTGCTGCTGCCCGCCAAGGCCGGGCTGTGGGTGGACCGTGACGCGGCGGGCTGGGAGCTGGCGCTGCGGCACCTGAAGAAGGGCTACCCGCACCTGACCGCGACGGTGCGCGGGCTCTAACCCTCGGCGGGTTTGTCGCTCGGCCGGCCCTTGAGGCCCCGCCAGAACAGGTTGATCATCAGCTCGGTGGCGTCGAGGACGTCGGCGTCACCGGTGCTGACCCGGTCGGCGATAGCCTCACCGGCGCCCACCAGCGCGACGGCCATCATGTTGAAGTCGGCGTCGGGCTCCGGGTTACGGGTGCCCGACTGCAGCAGCCGGCCGACCAGCTCGATGATCCGTTCGCGGCCCTCACGCACCGTGTGGGCGAACGCCTGGGAGCTGGTGGCCTGGCTGTACAACACGATCCACGATGAGCGGTTCTTGTCGATGTAGCCGAGGAAGGCGCCGACGGCGTTGCGCAGCATGTCTTTTGGGCTCAGCGTGAAGTCGATCTCGCTGCGCACCACCTCGACGAACCGGTTGAGTTCCCGGTCCAGGCAGGCCCCGAACAGTTCTTCCTTCGAGCCGTAGTACAGATACAGCATCGGCTTGGAGATCTGGGCCTGCCCGGCGATCGCGTCCATCGACGTCTCGTGGTAGCCGTTGACCGAGAACATCTGTACGGCGGCGTCGAGCATCTGCTGCTCACGCACCGCGCGCGGCAACCGCTTCGTTCCACCTGCCATTTATCCAGGGTATGCAATATTGCGCCCTTTTCCACAATCAGGGCGCGCGTTTCAGATGGTGATGACCCCGCGGTACCGGGCGTGGCCCTGCTCCATGGCGGCGTAGGCGTCGGCAGCTTGGTCCAGTGGGTACTCCTGGATCTGGGCCCGGACATTGTGCAGCACAGCGAAATTCAGGGTGTCCTCGACATCGGAGGCGGTCCCGGACGGGTGCCCCGCCACGGTGAGCGCCGGGGTGATGAGGTCCAGCGGGCTGATGGGCAGTGGATCGGCGGACACCCCGATGACGATCAACTCGCCGCGCGGATTGAGGCCGCCGACCGTCTGGCCGATGGCGGCGGCGTTGGCCGCGGTGGCCAGCACCACCGCGACACCTCCGAGCGCGCGCA
This sequence comes from Mycobacterium sp. P2_H7, assembly GCF_056403275.1. NCBI lineage: Bacteria > Bacillati > Actinomycetota > Actinomycetes > Mycobacteriales > Mycobacteriaceae > Mycobacterium > Mycobacterium sp. P2_H7. The sequence continues at coordinate 119,062 of NZ_JBFUFU010000008.1, forward strand.
GCGACTCACTGACGTCACCGGCTGTGGAGTCGACGTAGTGGTGGGCACCGAACTTGCGGGCGTCGTCGGCCTTGTCCTGGCCGCGGGCGACGGCGATGGTCTCGAATCCCATGGCGCGAGCGAACTGGATGCCGAGGTGCCCCAGCCCACCCACGCCGAGCACGGCGACCCGGTCCCCGGCGACCGCGTGCGTGGAGCGCAACGCGTGATAGACGGTGACGCCGGCGCAACTCATCGGCGCCGCGTCGACGAAGGACAGCGCCTCGGGAATCCTGGCCAGCGCGGTAGCGGGCGCCGTCACCGACTCGGCGTAGCCACCCGGGTATTGCCAGCTGGGCACCTGACCGTTCTCACAGTGGATGAACTGGCCCTTGCGGCACTGCCCGCAATGGTTGCAGTTACCGCCGAACCAGCCGACCGCAACCCTGTCACCGACCGCGAAACCTTCGACGCCGGAACCGATCTCGGCGATGGTGCCGGCGATCTCATGGCCCGGCGTCAGCGGCCACGTCATCCCCGGGAAGTGCCCGCTGACGAACTCGCGGTCGGTACCGCAGACCCCGCAGGCAGCCACATCGATGCGCACATGTCCCGGCGGGGGCGAGGACGTCTCCACATCGACGAGTTCGAGCGGGCCCTGGGCCGCACCGACATGCACCGCGCGATGTGAGGTCATACGCGCCAGATTAACCGCATTTCGCCGCGGCCAACCGGCGAAGCGAATCATCCACCCGAGGCTCCGCGAGCTGACCGGCATTGACCGACTTCTCCAGGTGATCCAGCACCGCGGGCACCTCGCCGGTGCTCACCCACAGCGCGACGTCGGCACCGGCCTGCAGCGCGCGCAGCACCGCCTCGGCCACGCCGTAGCGCGCGTTGATGGCCGCCATGCTGGACAGGTCGTCGGTGAACACCACCCCGTTGAATCCGGGGCCGCCGTAACCGCCCGAGCGCAGCAGTCCGTAGGCCGCCCCGCTGAGGCTGGCCGGGTCACTGCCCGTCAGGCCCGGCACCTGCAGGTGCCCGACCATGACCGCGACGCCGGGCTCGGTGGTCAACGTCTGATACGGCACCAGGTCGTTGGCCTTCAACGCTTCCAGCGGCGGGGTCGTGACACCGCCGGTGTGCGAGTCGCCCGACCCGTGACCATGGCCGGGGAAGTGCTTGAGCACCGGCGTGACGCCGCCGTCGCGCAGGCCGCGGGCGTAGGCCCCGGCGAATTCGGTGACCTTGGCCGGGTCCGAGCCGAAGGACCGGTCCCCGATGACCTCGTCGTCGGACTCCTCGGTGACGTCCACGACGGGGGCGAAATCGACGGTGATGCCGAGACCGCGCAATGCCTGACCCCGTTGCAGCGCAATCTGATACACCTCGTCGGACGACTTGGTCTGCGCCAGCACCCGCGGTGAGGGCTGCGCGCCGATCAGGCTGGACAGCCGCGACACCCGGCCGCCTTCCTCGTCGACGCTGACACCCAGCGGCAGCGCCGATGCCGCCCCGGTGATGTCGGCCAGCGCCGGACCGAAGATCGACTTGTCGGTCCAGCTGCCGATGAAGATGCCGCCGACGTGGTAGTTCGTCACCACGGCCTTGGCGTCGGCGGCGTCGGTGACACCCACCATCAGCAGCTGTGCCAGCTTGTCCCGAAGCGGGATGCCGGTGACGTCCCCGCACAGCGGCAACGTCGGCGACGGGACGGGCGCCAACGGCATGCTCGTGGACGCGGGCGTCACGCTGCTGGTCACGGGTGAAGCCGTCGGTTCGGGTGCGGAGTGCGAACACCCCAGCAGCAATCCGGACAGCGCTGTCAGGGCACCCAGGGTGCGGGACATCGACATCCCAGAAACCTTAGTCGGCGCGCGGCGTGGTCCTGACGAACACCTGAGACCGGCCACAGCGGGCGGTTGCAATCACACAGATTCTCGTCAGTGCTGAGAAAGCCCTCAGTCGTTAACGTCAGGCGCCTATCGCTGCAGATCAAGGGGTTGCGAATGAGCGAGGCTCACAGCTTGGGGACGGCACGGTTCGGCCGTGTCCCGCTGCTCAACATCGTCGGTGTGGTGGCGATCGTGCTCGCCGGCGTCCTGCTGACGGTCAAGAACCTGCCCGACGACACCCCCAACCAGTTGCTCAACGTGTCCTACGACCCGACCCGCGAGGTGTACGCGGCCCTGGACAAGGCGTTCGTGGCGCAGTACCAGGGCCCACTGGAGATCAAACAGTCACACGGCGGCTCGGGGCGCCAGGCCCGCAACGTCATCGACGGCACCGAACCCGCCAACGTGGTGTCGCTGGCGCTGATCAGCGATGTCGATGCACTGCGCAAACGCGGCCTGATCTCCGACGACTGGCAGAAGCGGCTGCCCAACAACTCGGTGCCCTACACCTCGACGGTGGTCTTCGTCGTGCACAAGGGCAACCCGAAGAACATCCACGACTGGCCCGATCTGGTGCACGACGGGGTGTCGGTGGTGACACCGAATCCGAAGTCCTCGGGTAACGGGCAGCTGAGTTTCCTGGCCGCCTGGGGTTCGGTGACCACCCGCAACGGCACCCCGGAACAGGCCCAGGAGTATCTGCGCCAGCTGTACCGCCACGTCGCCGTGTTCGACGCGGGCGCCCGCACGTCGGCCACCAGCTTCGCCGACCAGAAGATCGGCGACGTCCATCTCACCTGGGAGAACGAGGCGCTGCGCGAGGTCGCCGCCAATAAGGACGAATTCGAGGTGGTATATCCGCCGGTGAGCATCAAGGCCGAACCGGCCGTCGCCTGGGTGGACGCCAACGACAAGGACGCCGCCACCGCGACCAATGCGAAGGCGTACCTGGAGTACCTGTTCACCCCGCCCGCGCAGGAGTTGTTCGCGCAGTACGGATATCGGCCGATCCTGTCCGACGTCCTGGCCAAGCACGCCGACACACTGCCCGCCATCTCGCTGTTCCCGATCACCGCGATCGCCAAGGACTGGAACGACGCGCGGCAGAAGTTCTACGCCGACAACGGCATCTACGACACCATCTCCTCCCCTGCGAAGGCGGCAAACTGATGAGTTACACGTGGAGTCTGGGCCGCCGGGACCTGGTCGCGGGTCTCACCGTCGCCGCCGTCGCGCTGCCGCAGGGCATCGCCTACGCGCTGATCGCCGGCGTCGACCCCAAATACGGGGTGTACTCGGCCATCGTCGTGACCTTCGTCGCCTCGGTATTCGGGTCGTCCTCGCACCTGATCAACGGGCCGACGAGCGCCATCTCACTGCTGGTGTTCAGCTCGTTGGCGTTCATCGACCCGGAGAACCGCACGCTGCTGTTCGAGGCGCTGTTCCTGCTCGGCGTCCTGGTCGGCGTCATCCAGATCCTGATCGCCGTCCTCAAACTGGGCGACCTGACCCGCTATATCTCCGAATCGGTGATCATCGGGTTCATGGCGGCGGCGGCGCTGATCCTGGCCCTCGGTCAGATCGGCAACGCGCTGGGTGTGAAGAGCAAGGGCGACGCGCACACCCCGATCCTGCAGAACGTCTACCTCACCGTGTTCCACTGCGACAAGATCAATCTGAAGGCCGTGTTCCTCAGCGTCTCGACGATCGTGATCGCCGTGGTGTTGCGCCGCCTGGTCAAGCGCTACGGCCTGCCGCAGGTCGACCTGCTGACGGTGTTGATCATCGCCGGGGCGGTCGCCTTCCTGGCCGGCTGGTCGACGCCCGCCGGCGGCAAGACCGCGGTGAACCTGGCGGCGAAGGTGCCGCAGAGCCTGCCCGGTTTTCACATCCCGACCATCGACCTGCACTCGCTGGCTGAGTTGTCCCAGGGCGCGCTGGCCATCGCGTTCATCGGCCTCATCGAGGCGCTGTCGATCGCCAAGGCCATCGCGCATCAAACTCAGCAGAAGATCGACTACAACCGGCAGATCCTGGCCGAGGGACTGGCCAACCTGACCGGCGGTTTCTTCCAGAGCCTGCCCGGGTCGGGATCGTTGTCCCGATCGGCGATCAACCATCAGGCCGGTGCGGCGACGCGGTTCTCGGGCATCCTGGCCGCGGCGGCCGTCGCGGTGGCGCTGCTGCTGTTCGCGCCGCTGCTGCACTACATCCCGCAGGCCGCGCTGGCCGGATTGCTGCTGGTGACCGCGGCCCGGCTGGTCGACTTCCGGCGGTTGTGGACGACGGTGAAAGCGTCCCGTTACGACGCGGGGCTGGTCATCATCACCGCGTTGACCGGTGTGCTGGTGGACCTCGATAAGGCCGTGCTGCTGGGCATCGCCCTGTCGATCCTGTTGTTCGTGCCGCGTGCCGCCAAGCTGACGGCCGCCGAGCTGACGGTCACACCGGAGCGGGTGGTCCGGGAACGGGTCGACGGCGACGTGGCCGACAAGTCGATCGTCATCTACGACCTGGAGGGCGAGCTGTTCTTCGGTGCCGCACCGGAATTGGATCGCTACTTCGAGATCCTGCGCGAACGCATCAAGGCCGAGGACATCAAATTCGTGGTGCTGCGGCTCAAACGCGTGCGCCACCCCGACGCCGTCACCATCGAACGGCTGGAACATTTCGTCCGTGAAACCGACGGCCACGGCGTCACCATCCTGCTGGCCGGAGTGCGGCCGGACGTCGCGAAAGTGTTGACCAACATCGGCTTCGACTCCTGGTTCCCTGCCGAGCAGCTGTTCCCCGAGGAGGAGCAGGAGTTCTCGGCGACGCTGCGCGCCGTGCGTTACGCCCGCACGAAACTGGAACAGCGCGACCAGGACGCGCAGCTCTACTACCTGGTCTGAGTCGCGATCCCTTGCGCGTGCAGCCAGCTGCGCTCGCCCCCGGGCATGATGTCCCCCACGTGGGCGCAGACGGCGTCGAGCACATCGGCGTCCTCGCCCACGCCCAGGGCGCTGCGCAACGTGGGGAACTCGGCGGCCGCGACGGTGACGACGTATTCGTATCCGTCGAGGTGGGCGCGGTCGTAGCCGCTGAACCGCAGCGCGCCCACGTCGTCGTAGCCGATCCACACCGTGGCGTCGCCGCCACGCCAGAATTCGCGATCGGCGCTCGTCATCCTCATATTCTCGCGTGCTAGGTTGGCCGAATGGATCGGTTCGTCGTGCCTGCCGCGGCCAGCATCGTCGTCGGCCTTTTGCTGGGCGCGGCCGCGATCTTCGGTGTGACGCTGATGATCCAGCAGGACACCAAGCCGCCGGTGCAGTCGGGTGACCCGGCGTCATCGGTGCTCAACCGCGTTGAATACGGCGACCGGGCCTAGCCCCGAGGCAACCGCTGCCTTGTCACGTCGCTGGCTGTGGCTGGTCGGCATCGTCTCGCTGGCCCTGTGTTTCGCCCAGTCGCCCGGCCGTATCTCCCCTGACACCAAGCTCGATCTCACCGCGAACCCGGTGCGGTTCCTGGCGCGTGCCGCCAACCTGTGGAACAGCGACCTGCCGTTCGGCCAGGCCCAGAATCAGGCCTACGGCTACCTGTTCCCACACGGCGCCTTCTTCCTGCTCGGAGACCTGCTCGGGCTGCCCGGCTGGGTGACCCAGCGGCTGTGGTGGGCGCTGCTGCTGACGGTCGGTTTCTGGGGTCTGCTGCGGGTCGCCGAAATCCTCGGTATCGGCAGCCCCACCTCCCGGATCATCGCGGCCACCGCGTTCGCGTTGTCGCCGCGCGTCCTGACCACCCTGGGCGCGATCTCGTCGGAGACGCTGCCGATGATGCTCGCGCCGTGGGTGCTGCTGCCCGTGATCCTGGTGATGCGTGGCGACCCCAGGATCCGGACGCTGGCCGCCCGGTCGGCGGGGGCCGTCGCACTGATGGGCGCGGTGAACGCCGTCGCCACCCTGACCGGCTGCCTGGCGGCCATGATCTGGTGGGCCGCGCACCGCCCGAACAAGCAGTGGTGGCGGTTCACCGCGTGGTGGGCCCTGTGCACGGCGCTGGCCATCATCTGGTGGGCGGTGGCCCTGGTGCTGCTGGGCCGGATCAGCCCGCCGTTCCTGGACTACATCGAATCCTCGGGCGTCACCACCAGCTGGCTGTCGCTGACCGAGGTGCTGCGCGGCACCGACAGCTGGACCCCGTACGTCGCGACCACCGCGACCGCCGGCTCATCGCTGGTCACCGGGACGGTCGCCGTGCTGGCCACCACGCTGATCGCCGCGGCCGGGCTGGCCGGGCTGGCGATGCGCACGATGCCGGCCCGCGGGCGGCTGATCGCGATCCTGCTGATCGGCATCGTCGCGCTGGCCGCCGGTTACTCCGGCGGGCTGGGGTCGCCGATCGCGCATCAGGTGCAGCTGTTCCTGGACGCCTCGGGCACCCCGCTGCGCAATGTGCACAAACTCGAACCGCTGATCCGGCTGCCGCTGACGCTGGGGCTGGCCCAACTCCTGGGCCGCGTGCCGCTGCCCGGCAGCGTGCCCCGGCAGGTGTGGTTGTCCGCGTGGACGCATCCGGAGAAGGACCGCCGGGTGGCGGTGGCCATCGTGGTGCTGGCCGCGCTGGCCGCGGGGTCGTCGCTGGCCTGGACCGGACGGCTCACCCCGCCCGGCAGTTTCACCGCGATACCGCAGCACTGGCATGACGCGGCCCGCTGGCTGGACGAGCACAACACCGACCGGGGCCGTGTCCTGGTGGCGCCGGGCGCCCCGTTCGCCACCCAGGTGTGGGGCAACACGCACGACGAGCCGCTGCAGGTGCTCGGCGAGAACCCGTGGGGTGTGCGGGACTCCATCCCGCTGACGCCGCCCGAAACCATCCGCGCGCTCGATTCCGTGCAGCGGCTGTTCGCGGCCGGCCGACCCTCCCCCGGCCTTGCGGATACCCTTGCCCAGCAAGGTATTTCGTACCTGGTGGTGCGCAACGATCTGGATCCGGAGACGTCGCGGTCGGCACGGCCACTGCTGGTGCACCGGGCCGTCGACAATTCCCCGGGGCTGACGAGGGTCGCCACGTTCGGTGAGCCTGTGGGGCCCGGCCTGTTGGCAGGCTTCGTCGCCGACAGCGGGCTTCGGCCGACGTACCCGGCGGTCGAGATCTATCGGGTCGACAATCCCGTCACGGGTCCCTACCTGGTGGACACCGACACGATGGCACGCGTGGACGGCGGCCCGGAAGCGTTGCTGCGCCTCGATGAACGACGCCGGCTGCTCGGCAAGACGCCGCTGGGTCCCATGCTGCTGACCGCCGATGCCCAGCGGGCGGGGCTGCCCACTCCCCTGGTCACCGTCACCGACACCCCGCTGGCCCGCGAGACCGACTACGGCCGGGTGGACAACCACTCCTCCACCATCCGCACCCCCGATGATCCGCGGCACACCTTCAACCGGGTGATGGACTACCCCGCCGGTACCGACCCGGTGTACGGCGCCTGGTCGGGCGGGCGGCTCACCGCGTCCAGTTCCGCCGCGGATTCGACTGCGCTGCCCAATGTCTCACCGTCGACGGGGCCTGCCGCGGCAATCGACGGCGACTCGTCGACCAGCTGGGTGTCCAATGCGCTGCAGACGGCGGTGGGCCAGTGGTTGCAGGTCGACTTCGACCATCCGATCACCAACGCATCGCTGACCATCACCCCGAGCGCCACCGCCGTCGGGGCCCAGGTGCGCCGGATCGAGGTGTCCACCGCCACCGGCACGACGACCCTGCGCTTCGACCAGACGGGTAAGCCGCTGTCGGTGGCGCTGCCCTACGGCGAGACCCCGTGGATGCGGATCACCGCCGTGGGCACCAATGACGGGTCGCCCGGCGTGCAGTTCGGCGTCACCGATTTCTCCGTCACCCAGTACGACGCCTCGGGTTTCGCCCATCCGGTCAACCTGCGGCACACCGTCGACATCCCCGGGCCGCCCCCGGGTTCGGCTGTGGCCCAATGGGATCTGGGTTCCGAGCTGCAGGGCCAACCGGGCTGCGCCGCGGCACCGGACGGGGTGCGGTGCGCGGCGGCGATGGCACTGGCCCCCGAGGAGCCGGTGAACCTCAGCCGGACGCTGACGGTGCCCGCGGACGAGTCCGTCACCGCGACCGTCTGGGTGCGGGCCCGCCAAGGTCCGCGGCTGGCCGACCTGATCGCCATGCCCGGCACCGCCCGCGCGACCGGCGATGCCGACCCGATCGACGTGCTGGGCTCCGCCTACGCGGCCGCCGACGGTGACCCGCGCACCGCGTGGACCGCACCGCAGAATGTGGTGCAGTTCAAGACCGGGCCCAGCCTCACGGTGAAGCTGCCCAAACCCACCGAGGTCGCGGCGCTGATGCTGGCGCCGAGTTCCTCGGACCTGCCCGCGCATCCGACCATGGTGGCCATCGATCTGGGGGACGGCCCGCAGGTGCGCCCGCTGACGGGCACCAAGACCCAGACCGTCGAACTCAAACCCAGGGTGACCGACACGATCGTCGTGTCGATCCTGGACTGGCGTGACGTGATCGACCGCAACGCCTTGGGTTTCGACCAATTGAAGCCGCCGGGACTGGCCGAGGTGACCGCACTGGACCGGGCCCGCCGGCCCATCGCCGCAGCCGATGGTGCGGCCAACCGTGCCCGCGCGATCACGCTGCCGTGCGGCCAGGGGCCGATCATCGGCGTCGCCGGGCAGTTCGTGCAGACCTCAGTGGCCACCACCGTCGGCGAGCTGCTCGACGGTGAACCCGTCGCGGCCCGTCCCTGCCAGGACCGCCCGATCGCACTACCGGCCGGGCAGCAGGAACTGTTGATCAGTCCGGGTCCGTCCTTCTTCGTCGACGGCGTCCAGTTGGCCACTCCGGCCGCAAACCAATTGATCAGCGCGACAACGACTCCCGCGCAGCTCGGAAAATGGGGGCCGGATCGCCGCGAGGTCAGCATCGAGGCCGGCAGCCAGGATCGGATCCTGGTGGTGCCCGAGAGCCGCAGTCCCGGCTGGGTTGCACACACCGCGGGTGGCGACGCGCTGCGTCCGGTCACCGTCAACGGCTGGCAACAGGGTTGGGTCGTCCCGGCGGGCACATCGGGCCCGGTGACGCTGACCTTCCCGTCCAACGCGACCTATCGGGTAGGCCTGTTCGGCGGCCTGGCTCTGCTGCCCATCCTGGCTCTGCTTGCGCTGCTACCGATTCGGCGTCCTCGCGAAGGTGAACCGGTCCGGCCCTGGCAGCCCCGCCCGGTCGCGATCGGGGCCGCGGTGCTCGCGGCGGGCGGGATCATCAGCGGGATCGCCGGCGTGGTGACGGTCGCCGCGGCGCTGGGTGGGCGCCACCTGTTGCGGCACCGTTCCCGCCTGCAGGAGGTCGTCACCATCGGCTGCTGCGCCGGCGGACTCATCGTCGCGGGAGCGGCGCTGTCGCGCTATCCGTGGCGCTCGGTGGACGGATATGTCGGCCATTCACCGTGGGTGCAGATGGTGGCGCTGATCTCCGTCACGATGCTGGCGGCGTCGACGGTCAGTTACACGTCGAGCACGAGTCGCGGTGTCACCGAACGAGATACACAGGCCAGCATCGAGGACTGACGTTCATCGTCGGTGAGCCGGTTGTCCCGGTGCTCGGGCGTGCCCGCCAGTACGTCCACCTTGCAGGTACCGCAGAAACCCTGCCTGCACGAATACGCGACGTCGGGCCGCACCTTGATCAGCGCCTGCAGCAGCGTTTCGTCCGCCCCGACACCCACCACCTCGCCGGTGCGGGCCAGTTCGACCTCGAAGGCGCTGCCGTCGATGACCGGCGGCGCGCTGAACCGTTCGAAATAGAGTGCCTTCGAACCTGTTTCGGCGAATCCGTGCCGGATGGTCTCGATCATCGGGGGTGGGCCGCACACATAGACTGCGCCACCGCGGGGTGCGTCCCGCAGCAAGTCGGCCGCGGTGGGGATGCCGTGCTCGTCGTCGAGGCGGACAGTCACCCGGGCAGGGTCCCACTGCCAGATCTCGTCGAGGAACGGGATGGTGTCGGCACTGCGGCCGCAGTACACGAAATGCCAGTCGGTGCGCAGACGTTGGGCGGCCCGCACCATCGGCAGGATCGGGGTGATGCCGATACCGCCGGCCACGTAGAGCACCCGTGAGTGCGGGATGAACGGGAACCCGTTTCGCGGCCCCCGGACGGTGACGGTGTCGCCTTCGGTCAGGGCGTGCATCTCCAGTGAACCGCCGCCACCCGTCGGGATCTTGCGGACCGCGATGCGGTAACCGGACCGGTCCTGCGGATCGCCGCACAGCGAGTACTGGCGGCGCCGCCCCGACGGCAGGTGCAGATCGAGGTGGGCTCCGGGCTGCCAGGCCGGCAGTGGCGCGCCGTCGGGATCAGCGAAAGTCAGTGCCACCACGTCGTTGTCGCACGCGACGACGACCCGTTTGGCGAGCACCAGCGTCATCGGGTCGTCGGGACTGCGGACCGCGCGCTGGTCGGCGTAGCCCTTACGAGTCACCGGACGGAGCCAGAACCTGTCCAGCGCCGTGGCGACCATGTTGATGGCTCGGTCGTCGATGCGCGCTCCGACCGGCGGAACGTGCTTCACTGCGCGGCGGGCCGGGTGGCCGGCGAGGACGCCAGATAGGCCACCGCCTGCGCGGTGTCGCCGACGTCACCGGGGTGATACCACGGTGAGTAATACTGCATGGCGCGGATCACCAGGTGCCGAATGGGCGGTGTCACGCCGTGGCGGGCAGAGCGGAACAGCTTGCGCCACACGACCTTCCGCTGCCGTCGGGACAGCGCCACGTTGGGGTCGACGCGCATCAGGTACCGGATGCCCTGCCAGATCAGGTACAGCAGGATCGGTGCGACCACCACCTGGGCCCGGGCCCGCCGGAAATAGCTGCCGTCGAAGTAGTGCAGCACGTCGTGGGAGACCATCCGGTGCTCGACTTCTTCGGCACCGTGCCAGCGCAGCAGGTCCAGCACGACGTGGTTGACCGTGGTCTCGTTGAGGCGCTCGGCGTTGAGCACCCAGTCGCCGAGGAACGCGAAGATGTGTTCCAGTGCGGCGATGACGGCGAGCCGTTCGACGAGATAGTTGTGCGCCTCTTCGCCGGTGGTCTGGCGGGGCCCGAGCAGATGACCGAACACCCAGTTGGCCCGCTCGACCATCGGTGTCGGATCGATCCCGTGCCGGGTGAGGTAGTCATTGAGGCCCACATGGGCGCTGGCGTGCATGGACTCCTGGCCCATGAAGCCGATGACGTCCTCGCGCAGCCTCTCGTCCTGGATGTGCGGCAGGGCCTCCTTGAGGACGGTGATGAACCATTCCTCACCGGCGGGCAGCAGCAGGCTCAAGCCGTTGTACAGGTGGGTGGCGACGGGATATCCGTACACGTAGTGCGCAGGTACGGCGCTCAGATCGAACTGCACCGGACGGGCGTGCAAGGCGATGGCAGCGCCGTCCGGGGTGTCGGTGTCCAACAGCTCCATCGGCATGACGGTACCTGCGGTACCGGATAAAGTCGATCCCTGGCCGCTACCGCGCCACAGCCGGTTCCACTGCGTCCGTGACGGAGCTGTCCAGCGGCGGCGGTGCATGCCGGTACTCCCAGCGGCGCAGCGCGTTGCGGCACGGCGACTCGATCAGCGCATAACTGACCGCCGCGATCGCGAACCCGAAGACCACGGTGAGCACCAGCACCGTCGGCATGTGCCCGCTGAACGGGAACTGCCCGATGATGGGGAACACCATCGCCAGCGCCGCGAGGTGCCAGACGAACAGCCCGTAGGACCAGCGGCCCAGCGTCACCATCGCTGCACTGCCCAGCAGCCGGTGCGAGGTGTCGGGCCGGTCCAGCACCAGCGGCGCCAGCAGCGCCCCGGCCACCACCGCGCCCATCGTCACCTTCACCACGAACTGGCCCACGGTGCCCGGGGTCAGCCCTTCCGGGCCGGCCAGCGGCGACGCCGCCACCACGAACGCCACCGCCGCGACCGCCGCCATCAGCAGCCGGTTGCGGGCCAACCGGTGCGGCAACCCGACCGGTCCGACGGTGAGTTCGGCGAGCAACATGCCCGCCGCGAACCAGGAGAAGAAAGCCGGCGGCCAGTTCAGCGGGTTGACCCCGGCCGGCGGGTGCAGCGGCAGGAGGCCCCAGGCCAAACTTGCGACGGCCATCCCGACGATCGCCGGGATCCGGGCCCGCACCGGCAGTCTGCGCGCCAACAACGCGAGCAGCGGCAGCGCCAGGTAGAAACTGACCTCCACCGAGAGGCTCCACATCTGGGTGAGGCCGGCGGTCAGCGTCAGCGGCACATAGATCTGGGTGAGCGTCAGGTTGGCCAGCCAGACCGTGAAGCTCGCCTGGGCGTCGGGCAGCAGTGTGAGCACGACGATGACGGCCACCAGGTAACCGGGCATGATGCGCACCAGTCGGGACCGCAGGTAATGCCCGGTCGGAGGGCGTCGCCGTAGCCCCCGCGCGGCCGCGGCGTGACCGCGCCACAGCAGGAAACCCGAGAGCGCGAAGAAGACGGCGACCGCGAGATCGAAGCGGCCGAGCAACCGCCCGGACACCCCGCCGGTGTGTCCGGTCTGGAACGCCACGTGGGTGACGACCACACCGATGGCCGCGCAGGCCCGCATCCCCTCGACGGCGGGCAGGAAGTTTCGCGTCCCGCCGGTCTCGGAAGAGCTCATGGCGACCAGTGTGCCGCGCTAGAGGGAGTTGTCATAAACATCGGCCTTACGGTGTGCTGTTAGGGTCAGCTTCGACCGAAGGGAGCACGGGTTGAACCGCGCAGTGGCCCTGCGAATCGCAGCGTGCGGACTGATGGGGCTCGGCGCTGCCTTGCTCATCGCCGCGTTGCTGTTGTCCACGTACACCAAGGGCAAGATCGCCAAGATCCCGCTGGATCTTGAAGCCGACCTGATCAGCGAAGGCACCGGGACCGTACTGGACCCGGCATCGCTGTCCAAGCCGGATCGCTTCGTCATCAACAAGAACGTCCCGGTGGCGCAGCAGCAGCAGCTCAGCGTGGAGGCACCGGCCAACGCCGACGTCGTCACCCTGCAGGCCGGCACTTCGCTGCGCCGCACCGACAAGCAGCAGGACAACGGCCTGCTGCTGGCGATGGTCGACACGGTGACGCTGAGCCGGACCACCGCTGAGGCGGTGTCCACCGACACCAACCCCGGCGGTGCCGTGCAGAAGCCGCGCACCATCGAAGAGGACAACCCGCCGACCAACATCGCGCTGCCGCACGAGGGTCTGGCCTACCGGTTCCCGTTCAACACTGAGAAGAAGACCTATCCGTTCTTCGATGCGATCGCGCAGAAGGCCTTCGACGCCAACTACGACGGCGAAGAGGACATCAACGGACTGACGGCCTACCGGTTCACCCAGAACGTCGGCTACGACGCCGACGGGAAGCTCGCCGAGCCGATCAAGTACGCGTCGCTGTACGACAACGACATCGACAGCACCGTGACCGCGCTCGCGCAGCAGTGGGGCGTGGAGTCCGAGGATCCGTACCTGCCCGTCACCATGACCCGCTACTACGCGGCGCAGCGGACCTTCTGGGTCGATCCGGTGAGCGGCACGATCGTCAAGTCCAAGGACCACGCGTATCACTACTACGCACGCGAGGCCCTCAAGCCGGAGGTCACGTTCGCCGACTTCACGGTCACCTCGACCGAGGAGTCCGTCGAGGCGCAGGTGTCCGCCGCACGCGACGAGGCCGACAATCTCGCATTGTGGAGCCGGATCCTGCCGATCACGTTCGCGGGCCTGGGCCTGGTGACGCTGGTGGGCGGCGTGCTGCTGGGATCCTTCGGACTGCGCGCCGAATCCGCGCTCATCGATCCCGGCTTGGACGGCTCGGATCGGGGGTTCTTCAGTCGTCGTGACGACGAGTCCGGCCCGATGCCGGCGGCGGAAGCGCAGACCGAGAAGATACCGACCCGGCGTCCGACCGATCTGCCGCCGGACCGACCGGTCTGATTCGCCCTTCCAGAACTTGGATAGCGCCGGCGTACGCGCTGGCGCTATCTCTTTTGGTGACCGGCCCCCTGCTGGGGCCCGGCTACCTGTTGCTGCGCGATGCGGTGTCCACGCCGCGGTCGTATCTGTCTGACGCCGCCCTGGGCCTGACCGAAGCGGCGCCGCGGGCGCTGCCTCAGGACTTCCTCCTGGCTGCGGTGTCGCCCGTCGTCGACGGCGGCGTCGTGGTCAAGGTATTACTGGTGGCCGGTCTGTGGCTGGCCGGCTGGGGCGCGGCGCGTCTGGTCGCGGTGGTGCTGCCCGACACCGGGATGGCGGGCCAGTGCGTGGCGGTGACCCTGGCGATCTGGAATCCCTATGTCGCCGAACGGTTGTTGCAGGGGCACTGGAGCCTGCTGGTCGGTTACGGGTGTCTGCCGTGGGTGGCCGCGGCCGTGTTCCGGGCCAACTGGCCGGCGCTGGTGTTCTGGATCGCGGTCGCGGGCCTGACACCGACAGGACTGCTGCTTGCGGCCATCGTGGCGCTGGTGTGCGTGCGGGGTTGGCGCCCCGCCGGATTGGTGATCGCCGCGTCGGCCGCCGCCGCATTGCCCTGGCTGACGGCGTCGGCGCTGGCCGAGTCGCTATCGGGCACCGCGAGCGGGGGCGTACCGGCGTTCGCGGCCCGGGCCGAGCCGGGCCTCGGGACGTTGGGCAGCCTGGCCGGGCTCGCGGGCATCTGGAACGGGCAAGCGGTACCCGGTTCGCGGACAAGCCTTTTCGCTCTCTTTGCGACGGTCGTGTTGGTCGCGGTGGTGGCCGTCGGGCTGCCCGCGGTGTTGCGGGTGCGCGAGGCGCGGCCCCTCCTGGTGCTGGCACTGGTGGCCGTGCTGCTGCCCGCATTGCTGGCGACCGGGCCCGGACTGGCGTTGCTGGAGACGGTGGTCCGCACGGTGCCCGGACTGGGCGTGCTGCGCGACGGCCAGAAATGGGTGGCGCTGGCGCTGCCCGGTTACGTCCTGGCTGCCGCGGGTGTGGCGCGTCACGGCCGCGCGGTGGCCGTCGTCTGCGGCGCCGCGCTGATCGCGGTGCTGCCCGATCTGGCGTGGGGGGTGGGCGGGCAGATGCGCGCGGTCCATTACCCGCCGGGGTGGACGGCGGTGGCGGCGATGATCAACGCTGATCCCCGCCCGGTCGCGGTGTTGCCCGGCGACAGCATGCGGCAGTTCGCCTGGGCCGGACCGGCGCCGGTGCTCGATCCGTTGCCCCGGTGGGTTTCCGCCGACGTCTGGTCCAGCGGCGACCTGCTGATCGGCGGCAAGACGGTGCCCGGGGAAGGCACCCGGGGCCGCGAGGTGACGGCACTGCTCCTCGACGGCGCCTCGCGGGATCGGCTGGCCGACGCCGGTGTGGGGTGGGTGGTGGCCGAATCAGGCTCGCCCGCAATGGATCTTCCGGTCGCCTACCGGGACGATGAGCTGACGCTGTACCGGATCGGCGGGTCTGCGCCCGGAGCCACCGGGCGTGGCGTCCTGATCGCCGCACATCTGGTCTGGCTGGGGACGCTGGTGGGCGCCGGGGTGCTCGCGCTGTCGCGCCGGCGGCGGCCGGGATGCTTTGACCCGACGCGCGGCGTTCCTAGCCATTAAGGTTCAAACGCGATACACCGCACGACTACAGGAGCTCCACATGAACGCCGTTACTTCGCCCTGGCTGCGCCGCACCGCCGGCCTGCTCGTCTTCGCCTCGCTGGCGGCGGGATCCGTCGCCTGCTCCAACAGTGAGAAGGAAGCGCCGAGCACCAGCACCACGACGACCAGCACCACGACCGCACCGGCGACGAGCACGGCACCCACGGAGCCCACCGAGAAGAGCATCAGCCCGACCGGCGGCAACAAGTTCTCGCCGACGGTGAAAGCGCCTGGGCCGCAGACCGCCGCGCCCGGCAACCTGCCCGGTAACTCGCCGAAATAGCGGCTACACCACGCCGCTGACGTATCGGCCGGCGTGCACGGACTCCAGCACGACGCGCATGGCGTCGGCGCTCTGCTGCCAAGAGAATTCGGCGCTGCGCGCCTGCGCCTTCGCGCCGAGTTCGATCCGCAGGACCGGATCGGTCAGCAGGCGCGCCATGCCGTCGGCGAGTTCGGCGGGGCCGTCGACCAGCAGACCGGTGACGCCGTCGACGATCGAGTCGGTCAGCCCGCCCGAGGACCGGTAGCCGATGGTCGGGACGCCGTGTTGGGCGGCCTCGATGACGGCAAGCCCCCAGCCTTCCTTGCGCGATGGCATCAGGTGTACCCAACTTCGTTGGATCACTTGATGTTTGAGGTCATCACCGACGTGCCCGTGGAACGTCACCGCGTCGGCGATGCCGATCCGGGCGGCGTGGGCGACCAGCCGGTCCTCCCACCAGCCGCCGCCGACGATATCGAGATGAAGGTCAGGCAACTGGGGGCGCAGCGCCGCGACGGCGTCCAGCGCATCTTCGATCTGCTTGTGCGGCACCAACCGCGACAACACCGCCACCCGCGGCGTCACCGACCGGGGTTGCTCGAGCGTTCGCCCGGGCGCCGCATCAAGACCGTTGCGCACCACGGCGATCCGGTGCTTACCCACACCGAGTTCCATCAGATCGCGCGCCGAGGGCAGCGACACCGTCACGTACTGGTTGCGCCGGTGCAGCCGGGGCGAGAGCCGCGACTCCACGAACCAGCCGAACCTCCCGGTGCGACGGCCGGCCACCGGCCACTGCTCACGGTGACAGTGATGCACCAGCACCATCGAGCGCCGACCGAACGCGAGCCGGGCCAGGAATGGGATGCCGTTCTGGGTGTCGATGACGACGTCGGGCCGGGACCGGCGCAGCGGACCGAGGCCCAACCGGGCCAGCACCATGACCAGGCCGGCCCAGACGTACACCGAATAGGGGCCGCCGCCGCGGCTGACGGTGACGCCGTCGAGCACTTCGCGGCGCGGCGCGCCCGGATAGCGCGCGGTGCGCAGCGTGACGTCGACCCCGTCCGCCGCCAACCGGGTGCCGATGCGCTGCAGATACGCCTCGCTGCCGCCGCCCTGCGGGTGCCCCGTGTCACGCCAGCACAACAGCAGCACTGAGCGGACGGAACGGCGGACGGACATCGTGTCGAGAGTACCGGTGAGTAGTTTGAGCAGGTGCCGTCTGCCCTGAGCCTGCTGGCCCCACGCGCGACGTTGCGGCGGTCGGCCCGGTTACTGGGCGCCTTCCGCTTCGAGCAGAGCGATCCGGCCCGCTTCTACGGCGCGCTGGCCGACGACACGGCGGCCATGGTCGCCGACCTGTGGACCGGCGCCMCCTCCTCGGCGCCGGGCGGTGCGACGGTGCTCGACGTCGGCGGCGGCCCGGGGTACTTCTCGGCGGCCTTCGACGCTGCCGGGATGACCTATATCGGCGTGGAGCCGGACCCGAAAGAAATGCACGCGGGCCCCGCGGCGGCGCCCGGTGCGGGCATGTTCGTCCGTGCGTCCGGGTTGGCCCTGCCCTTCGCCGATGACAGCGTCGACATCTGCCTGTCGTCGAATGTGGCCGAGCACGTCGCGCACCCGTGGCGGCTGGGCAACGAGATGTTGCGGGTGACCCGGCCCGGTGGGCTGGTGGTGCTGTCGTACACGGTGTGGCTGGGCCCGTTCGGCGGGCACGAGATGGGGCTGACGCACTACCTGGGCGGTGCGCGCGCGGCCCAGCGCTACACCCGCAGACACGGGCACCGACCGAAGAACGACTACGGCTCGTCGTTGTTCGCGGTGTCCGTCGCCGACGGGCTGCGCTGGGCGCGGTCGACCGGTGCGATGGTCGCCGCATATCCCCGGTACCACCCGCGATGGGCCTGGTGGATGACGGCGATTCCGGGCTGGCGGGAATTCACCGTGAGCAATCTGGTGCTGGTGTTGCGACCGTCCGGCTAGCGCCAATTGCAACGTGTTCTCGTTTCGACCAGAACTGGGTAATGTGACGCTTATGACACAGAGCACGGCTTTGAAAACGACGTGGGACAAGCTGTTCATCGGCGGCGAGTGGGCCGATCCGTCGACCAGCGAGGTCATCGAGGTCTTCTCCCCCGCGACCGGCGAGAAGGTCGGGCAGGTTCCGCTGGCCGCCAAGGCCGACGTCGACGCCGCCTGCGCCGCCGCGCGCAAGGCCTTCGACGAGGGCCCGTGGCCGCGGATGTCGCCGAAAGAACGCGAGGCCGTGGTGGCCAAGGCGACCGCACTGATCGAGGCACGCGCCGACGAGTTCAAGGCGCTGCTCGCGCTGGAGACCGGCCAGCCGCCGACCATCGTCGACATGATGCAGTACGGCGCCGCGATGTCGACGCTGAACTTCTACGCCACGGCCGCCGACAAGTTCGCGTGGAAGGACATCCGCGACGGCCTGTACGGCCAGACCCTGGTGCTGCGGGAGCCGGTCGGGGTCGTCGGCGCCGTCGTGGCCTGGAACGTGCCGTTCTTCCTGGCCGCCAACAAGCTGGGCCCCGCCCTGCTGGCCGGCTGCACGATCGTGCTCAAGCCGGCCCGCGAGACCCCGCTGACCACCAACCTGATGGCGGACATGTTCGCCGAGGCCGGCCTGCCCGAGGGTGTGCTGTCCGTGGTTCCCGGTGGACCGGACACCGGCCGCGCGCTGACCGACAACCCGGCACTGGACAAGTTCACCTTCACGGGCTCCAGCGCGGTCGGCAAGGAGATCGGCAAGATCGCCGCCGAGAAGCTCAAGCCGTGCACGCTGGAACTGGGCGGTAAGTCCGCGGCGATCATCCTCGAGGATGCCGACCTGGATTCCACCCTGCCGATGCTGATCTTCTCCGGCCTGATGAACGCCGGGCAGGCCTGTGTCGGCCAGACCCGCATCCTGGCGCCGCGGTCGCGTTACGACGAGGTCGTCGAGAAGGTCGGTGCCGCCGCCGGCGCCATGCAGTGCGGTCTGCCCGACGATCCGGCTTCCATGATCGGTCCGCTGATCAGCGAGAAGCAGCGCGAGCGAGTCGAGGGCTACATCAAGAAGGGCGTCGAAGAGGGCGCTCGCATCGTCGCCGGCGGTGGCCGGCCCGAGGGCTTGGACGGCGGCTGGTTCGTGCAGCCGACGGTGTTCGCCGATGTCGACAACTCGATGACCATCGCCCAGGAGGAGATCTTCGGGCCGGTGCTCGTCATCATCCCGTTCGACGACGAGGCCGACGCCGTGCGTATCGCCAACGACTCGGTGTACGGATTGGCCGGTTCGGTGTACACCACCGACTACCCCAAGGCCATCGAGATCGCCTCGCAGATCCGCACCGGCACGTACGGCGTGAACATGTACGCATTCGATCCGGGCGCACCGTTCGGCGGGTACAAGAACTCCGGCATCGGCCGCGAATGTGGGCCCGAGGGCATCGGAGGCTACTGCGAGTCCAAGAGCGTGCTGCTGCCGTTCGGCTACACCCCTGAGTAAAACCCGATAGACGACGAAAAGGCCTGCGCCCGGACCAGATCCGGGGCAGGCCTTTTCCGTGCGGACAGCTGGCATTCAGGCTCGTCGGTTAACGTGACGCCCCCAACAACGAGGAGGCAACGTGGCAGTTTCGGTGGATCTGGCGAAGTCGCTGGACAAGGCGTACGAAGACAAGTCGGTCAAGGAGATCCTGGATGCGTCGCCCGCGGCGCTGGCCGGTGTGACCGACGCGGACGCCAAGCACCTCGAGGACGCCTTCGGCATCAAGACGGTGCGGCAGCTGGGCAGCAACAAGTTCTTCGCCGTCGCCGCAGCCCTGGCCGCGCTGGAGAGCGCGGGCTAACGCGGCGGTTCGGTCAGCTTCGGAAGTGGGGTGTCCGGTGCCGGTTTACCGGTGAACAGCTTGGCCGTGGCCGGCACCGGACCCACCACATAGGAGCGCATGACCGGGTTGTGCGCCTCGCCGGGCCAGCAGTCGGCCATGATCCGGTTGGCGGCGGTCGATCCAGCCGAGAACGTGAGATCGATGTCGACGGTGACGTGGTCGGTGTCCGCGCCCGTGACACGGGGGGCGATATCGCACGGCGGGGGGCCGGTCATTCCCGGCGGAATCTGCGAAGCGACCGACGGCGCATGGAAGTACACCGTGGCGACGGTGGTTCCGTCCGGGCCCGGCGCCGTCAGGTAGCCGATCATGTCGAGCTGCCCCCGGGTGGCGCCCGGCTGCGGCAGGAACGCCGGCACGCCGGGCAGGATGTTAGCAGTCGTGGACGTCGCGGAAGTTGTTGGTGCTGCGGTGTTCTCGTGCGCACACGACGTGACCAGCGTCGCGGCTGCGAGCACCGCGGTCGCGCCCGTGCGGAACAACATGAGGTGACTTTAGTCGACCACTATTGCGGCTGGTCCTCGATCAGCAACCCAGCCCCCACTCCTTCAAGCCATAGGCCCGGCGCAGCGCTCGAAGGTCATCGCACGCCTTTCGAGCGGAGTAGGGATCGTCGAACAACCGCACGACGCGGTCGAGGTTCTCGCGGGCCCACCGCACCTCTTTGACTGCCGGGAGAAATTCGATGTTCGCGTGATTCTCGACGTATTGCCGCAGCAACGAGATCCAGAAGGCTTCTGCCCCTTCCGACTTGTGGGACGGCCCGACCATCACGCTGAACTGACCGCGGTCGATCGCCAACGTCCACTCGAGCACCGGTCCGGTCACCGTCATCCCGGCGTTCGCCACGCTGCCCGTCCGAGAATCGGTAATCCGGTACCCGGGGTCGGAATAGAGGAAGTCGAAGTTCGCAAGGTAGAACTCCAACAGCTTCTTCATGGCCGCCTCTCACTCGTGTTGCCGATGATCAAGTCCACAACTTCGACGCAAACAGGAACAGACCCCAGTTGATCTTCCCTCTGTATTTGGTTCCCTCCCAGTTGAATTTGTGCATCTCGTGCTTAGGAGAACTGGATCTGACCAATAAGGAGCCGTAGCAGGTGGACCTCAAAGTCGAGGGGCTCACGGCTAGACAATGGGTTCATCGTCCTCCGGGAATGATCAAGAAGTTTCGTTGATGGTCTTTTGAAGCTCGTCGACGGATGCCGCCATCAGATGGCTGAAAATCGTAGCTTTCACAACGGATAAGATCGCTGAACCCGCCGCCGAGCTTATTTTTGCGAAACCTTCTCTGGCCTCGCTCACGGAGACCTCGGGCGAGTAACCGAGCGCGTAGAGATCAGCGCCGAGGCGTCCCGAAGCAAGGTCCTGACGCGCCGAAGATGCCCAAGTCCAAACCAAGTACTTTTCCAGAAGGTCGAAAGTCGAGAGCTGCGCAGTGTTGTTGTACCGCTTTCCGCGGTCGTTGACGCGATCGACAAGCCACCACTCTTTGTCTCGCCGGACGTGGTACGCCTCATCACTGGTAGCGAACGACGCTTCGCAATCGGGATAGTCGGTCGTTACAACTGGATGTTGCATCCCCGCTCGGGCAGTGGATTCCATCCAACTACTGGCTAGTCGCGAGAAATCGACCATCATCCACCCTTCGTTTTCAGATAGCCGGACTCAAGAAGCTCCGTCACGGAAGCGTCGATACCGTCGGGAGCAACGATCCGATACTGCACGCCTCCACCTGGCTGGTTGAACCAGGGCGCGACGTTGGATTGCTCGATCCGCCAACCCGGCGGGAGTTTACTAGCATCGGCCACAACGTATTCGAAGTAAGGCTTACCGGCACTTGCAGGCGGAAGGGCCCTCTCCGCGAAGGGCGTGCCCTCGGGCGAGAGCCATTCGCCGCCAGGGTAGCCAAATCTGTCCAACGCGGTGCCTGCCGGCAATTCCGCGTGAGGAACGATCGTCCCCTCGATGGCGTACGGCCTGCTCGGCAAACTGTCGTCAGGATAAATGAGATCGCCGTCGGCATGCGTGAACTGAGGGCCCGGGTCAACCGCGTGATATCCGTCGAACATCGGAGAGTGCGCAGGCAACGGCTGAGGCACGAGGTCTGGAGCCTGGTGGAGTGGCGCACCGAGCGAAGGCGTATGGCCTTGCGGAACAACCGAATCGGATACCTGCGGCGGATGGACCAGGTCGTTCGGCGCCCCCTCCGGAAGGTCGAGCCCTGCTCGCGCCAGGGCCCCTTCGCCGCCGAACATCAGTGTCGGCGCTGTCATGGCGCCTTCGGCGGACTTCTGCCCCAGGTAGTACGCAGCGTTCGGTGAATTGAGAGCAGCCTTGACCTCATTGACAGCTGGATTCAGGGGACCGAACGGACCGCTGAACTGCTCGGCTGTTCCCTTGAGTAGGTCACCCCAGGCCTCTCCTATGCCAGGCTCGCCCGGACCGCCTTGACCGACGAGGTTCCTGATCTGTTGCTCCGTACCGAACCACGTATCGGCGAACCCATCCCCGAATCCCGGCTCCGGACCCTTGACCTCCGGCGGCCGATACGAAGGTGGCAGAGGCTGGTTGGCTTTGGCCATCAGATCATTGACGCGTGCCTCTATCTGATCAGGCGGCACACCATCATTGACCATCACCTGTCGCAACGCTGCTTTGGCGCGTTCAGCTTCGGCGGGATCCATCGTCGGCCGAGGCTGCGGCGCGGGCAACGGACCCGAACCACCGACCAGCTGCCCCAACGCCTCATCCAACGAATTCGGCTGCGGCGGCGCCGGGCGCGCGGGTTGTGCGGCGACCGCCTGTGGCACCTTCGCCGCGGGCACCCCGGTTGCGGACGAAATTGCCTGCGCCAGCTCCGCATCCACAGCAGCACCCCGCGCCAACACCGCGGCGATTCGGCTCTGCAAGTCCGCGACCTTCGCCGCAACCTGCGCCGCCGCCACCTCCGTCAAATACGACGTATCCGGCGGGATCACCTGGTTGGTGGCGGTGTTCACCTGCACAGCCGGTGCCGCAGCAGCGTCGTTCAGGATCGCCTTGACATCCGCGGCCAGCGCCTCGGAATCCTTCTCCGCATGATCCATAGCGGTAGCGGCGTTGCCGATCCGATCGGCGGCATCCTCATGGTCGCCCGCGCTGGCGACCATCGCCTGCTGAGCAGTCGCGCCCGCGGCTCCTTCCCACGTCGACGCGCTCGCCAACGATCGATAAAACTCAGCCGACCGGTTATGCGTCGCCGCCGCATCATGGGTCGCCGACGCGAGGTTTCCGATCTCAGTCGGCCAGTCAAACAACTCCTGCAGAGTCAACCCCACGGGGTGACCTACACCGACGACGCGGCGTCGTCGATCGTCGCGGCTCCCGCAGAATCACCCTGTACATACCGCCCAGCGGCCTCCCGATGAGCATCTGCGTGGCAGGCGAACACCGTCCCGAACTGCGCCCGTTCGCCATCCCACGCCGACAACATCTCCACCAACGCGGCACCGGAGGCCGAACCCAGCGTCACACCCGCCGCCTTCACATGCGCGGCCGCATGATCAGCACTGAACGAACCCGCCTGCCCCTCCAACTGACCAGCAGCCATTCCCAACTCTTCAGGATCAACACGCAACGGCTCAGCCATCGAGTCCCACCCCACCCTCATATCTTTTGCCATTTTACGTAGTGATTTCGCCCGGACCGGACACGAAAATCGAGCGGAGCGCACGTCGACTCTCTTCTGCGTGCTCCAGCGAGATTGCCGTGAGGGTCGTGCAATCGGCTACATGCCCTCGCATCAACAACCCTGAGCGCAATCTCGCTGGAGCATCCAAGTCAGGGTGGTCTCCTAGAACGCGCCCTCCGGCAGTTCCATCGGCGCCAGACCCATCGCCTCGATGACCGATCGATCCGAGCCCAGCCGGGGCAGCACGTGGCGGGCGAAGAAGCCCGCCGCCCCGATCTTCCCGAGGTAGAAATCGCGATCACGATCGGTGGCGCTGTCGAGTGCGGCTTGTGCGATCTCGGCCTGCTCCAGCAGCAGCCAACCGATGAACAGGTCACCGACGGCCAGTAGGAACGGCACCGAGGACAGGCCGACGCGGTAGAGATCCTGCGAATTCTGTTGAGAATCAATCAGATACTTGGTCATCGCGGCGACCATCGCGGTGACATCAGCCAGAGCAGCACTCAGCGCGGCACGGCCGTCGGCCAGTTCGGGCCGGGCGGTGTCCCGGTCCAGGAAGGCCTGGATCCGGCCCACCACATGGGACAGCGCCGCGCCTTGGTCACGGGCGATCTTGCGGAAGAAGAAGTCCTGCGCCTGGATGGCGGTGGTGCCTTCGTACAGCGAGTCGATCTTCGCGTCGCGGATGTACTGCTCGATCGGGTAGTCCTGCAGGAAGCCGGACCCACCGAAGGTCTGGAGCGCCTCGGTCAGACATTGGTAGACCCGTTCGGATCCCGCCCCCTTGACGATCGGCAACAGCAGGTCATTGACCCGCTCGGCCGTCGCCTCATCCGCGCCGGAGACAATGGCGGCCGCCGCCGGGTCCTGATGCGCGGCGGTGAACAGATACAGGGCCCGCAAACCTTCGGCGTAGGACTTCTGCACGAGGAGGGCGCGCCGCACGTCGGGGTGATGCAGGATGGTCACCCGCGGCGCCGCCTTGTTCGACATCTCGGTCATATCGGCGCCCTGAATACGAGTCTTGGCGTACTCGAGCGCGTTCAGATACCCGGTGGACAAGGTGGAGATCGCCTTGGTGCCGACCATCATTCGCGCGTATTCGATGACCTTGAACATCTGCGCGATACCGCTGTGACTGTCGCCCACCAGCCAGCCGACCGCAGGCTCACCGTGCTGACCGAACGTCAGCTCGCAGGTGGCCGACGCCTTGAGCCCCATCTTGTGTTCCAAGCCGGTGACGAACACCCCGTTGCGTTCGCCCGGTGCACCGGTCGCCGGATCCGGGAAGAACTTGGGGACGACGAACAGCGACAACCTTTGGTGCCCGGACCGGCGCCCTCGGGCCGCGCGAGCACCAGATGCAGCATGTTCTCGAAAAGGTCGTCGGCATCGCCGTTGGTGATGAACCGCTTGACCCCGTCGAGGTGCCAGCTGCCATCGGGCTGTTCGGTGGCCTTGGTCCGGCCGGCCCCGACATCGGAGCCGGCGTCGGGTTCGGTGAGCACCATGGTGGCGCCCCAGTTCCGGTCGATCGCCTGGGTTGCCCATACGCGCTGCTGATCATTACCCAGTTGGAAGAGGATGTTCGCCAGGACTGGTCCGGCAAGGTACATGAAGGCCGCGGGCTGAGCACCGAGCGCGAACTCGCTGACCGCCCAGGACAGCATCGCCGGCCCGGGGACGCCACCGATACCTTCGTCGATACCGATCCGGAACCATTCACCCGCGTGCCATGCCCGCAGCGACTTCTTGAATGGTTCGGGAATGCTGACGACGTGCGTCTCGGGGTCGAACGTCGGCGGATGCCGGTCGGTCTCGGCGAACGCCTCGGCAAGCGGCCCTTCGGCCAGGCGGGCGGCCTCCGCGAGCATCTGCCGCACCGACTCGCCGTCGAGGTCCCCGAACTCGCCAGTGGCCAAGACCTTTTCGAGTTCATACACCTCGAAGAGGTTGAACTCGACATCCCGCACGTTGCTGCGATAGTGCCCCATGATGCGAGCCTATCGGCGCGAGCGGCTACCGCCCGAGGAATTGCGCGGGTCGACGCTCGACGAACGACTGCAATCCCTCGGCCGAATCCGCGGTGCCGAACAACCGGGCCACCTCCGGTCGCAACTGGGCGACGGCGTCACCTCCCGCGCGCGCCAGGTGCGCCGAACGCAGGGTGGCCGCCACCCCCAGCGGGGCCGCGTTCTCCGCGATGGTGCGCGCGATCTCCCGGGCCCGCGCCTGAGCTGCGACGGTATCGGCGGCTACCTCCTGCACCAGCCCGATCCGGTGCGCCTCCGCGGCGTCGAACTCGTCACCGGTCAGCAGCCATCGCATGGCGTTGCCCCAGCCTGTCAACTGCGGAAACCGCTGCGTCGCCCCACCGAACGGGAAGATGCCACGAAGAATCTCCATCTGCGCGAACCGGGTGTCCGCGGCGGTCACCCGGATATCGGCCGCCAGCAACAGTTCGATGCCGAGGGTCAGGCACCGCCCTTGCGCGGCGGCGACCACCGGTTTGGTCCAGTCACCGTCCAGCCGCCAGGGGTCGCGGCCGTCGGCGGGGAACGGATCTCGGCCTTCGGCGATGTACGGCCCGACATCCAGCAGGTCCAAGCCCGCGGTGAAGTGGTCGCCGTGGGCGATCAGCACGCCCGCACGCAAGGTGTCGTCGCTTTCCAGCAGCGCATAAGCGCGCGAAAGGTCCGCGAGCATCGCCACGTTGAAGGCGTTGCGTTTCTCCGGCCGATTCAGGCCGATCACCAGTACGTGTCCGTCGCGTTCCAGGGACACAGTGTCCAGAGTTGTCATGCCGAGCAGTCAACGCCGATCATCAAAATTATGCAAGACACCATAATCTTGCCTGTCGCTGAGACCAATCGACACCTTGTTCATCGTTTGTTAACCCACTACCAGCGGTTTTGACGGAAATGGCAATAGCCGCGCCGACGTTGGTGCTTTATGCTTAATGACATAGATAGGAGGCATCCGATGTTGCTCATCGAGCTCAACGTCGCCGGCCACCGGTTCACGCACCGGGTGGGCGAGCCCCGTCATACCTTCGACCGGGTCCGGGCACGGCTCAACCCGTTGAACATGTCGTGGCGTCCGTCGCGGGCGGCCTGACCCGCAAGCGCGGGTCGACGCGGCGCGCAATGCTCGTCACCGCGGTCGATGTGCTGCGCGAACGCGGCGCCGCCGGGGTCACCATCGACGAGGTACTGACCCGCAGCGGCGCCCCGCGCGGTTCGGTGTACTACCACTTCCCGCAGGGCCGCAGCCAACTTCTCACCGAAGCACTGAACTACGCGGGCGACTCCATCACCCAGGTCATCGACGCCGCAGCCGAGCGCGGTGGCATGGCCCTGGTGGGACAGTTCGTCGCCTTCTGGGAACGCGCGCTGGCCGGCAGCGCTTACACCGCGGGCTGCCCCGTGATGGCGGCAGCCATCAGCACCACGGAGGACGATTCCATCCTCGCCACGGCGGCCGGCGAGATCTTCGCGCGCTGGCGCGACGCGCTGAGCCAGACCTTCCGCACCGACGGATTCGAGGCCGCCGATGCCGCATCACTGGCCGTGATGTGTATCGCGTCCCTGGAAGGCGCCGTGGTGCTGTGTCGGTCGGCCGGCAACGCCGAGCCCCTGCACCAGGTCGGTCAGCAGCTCGAATTCCTGATCAGGTCAAGGGAATTCGTGCGGGTGTATGGCGTGCCGGGGCGCTAGTAACCCAACAGGTCGGCCAGCGCGACGAGCACGTTGACCGTGTCCGCCACGGTGACCAGTTTGGTATCCAACGTCTGCAGCGCGCCCACGACGACCGCACCGGCCGATCCCAGGTTCAGCGGCGTGGTGGTGACGTAGGTCAACGCGTTCTTCACCACCGTCTGCGCCACCGTCACCGCCGCCTTGACGTACTTCAGATACGGCGCAACCTTTTTCAGCGTCGCGAACGGGTCGGTGGGGGCAGGGGTGGCCGTGGCCGTGACCGCCTGTGCGGACACCTTGGCCGTGGTCGCGGATGCGAGTGCGGTGCTGACCGTGGTCGCCTGCTTCTTGGCCACCGGTTGCTCGGCGACCAGTCGGCGTGACGCGCCGAGCATCAGCAACTCGACGGGAGCGGGGGCCGGCACCCGCGCGGGCGAACCTGTGGAGGAAGACTTCTTGGTTACCACGACCGACGCCACCTTGACCACCACACCGGTGTCCGAGGCGTCCGATCCGCTGGGCTGAGCGGCGGCCGGTTGCGCTTGCGCCGGCGTCGAGTCCTGGGGCGTGTCCGTGGCTGCGACACTCGCCGCCGCGCGCTTGCGGTGCTTCCCTGGGGTCGACGCAGCGCTTTCCCCGGAGGACGCCGCACTCACGGTTCCGCTTGCGCCACTTCGCCTTTTTGTGCCGGTTGCCTTCCGGTCACCTGCCGGCTTCGCAGCCGGAGACGACGAAGCCGCTGAAGATGGCGATGACTGCGACGACGACGAAGCGCCCTGTGACGATTCGCCGGAATCGGCCGCCGCTGTGCCGCAACCGAAGGTCACCGCCGCGCCGATTCCCAGCGCCACCGCCAATCCGCCCACCCGCCCGACGTTTGCCCCTGCACCCATTCCTGCCTCCTTGGCATCGGTGGTGCGCCGACCCCCGGAGCACCAACTTGCAGCAGCGTAAATTACTTTCGTCCGCAATGTGCAGTTAGCTGAGAAACCCGATCCGGCCAGTTCCCAGCCACCCCACGGGGCGATCCCCCGCCGTACCGCTTGGTGAAAGTACAGTTAAATCAACGTCTTTCATGGCCAATCTTCCGGCAAGCACGTCCGGTCACCGAAATCACGCGACGGTGACCACCTCCCGAGACTCACCCCATTCTGGTTGCTGAACGGCTGCGCGACACGACCCAGTTGAATCAGCAAGGACCCGTGCGTCTCCCCGAACGCGGTGCCCGTACGCGTGCCGGCCGGTTCAGCAACGGGCAGCAGCCGGTGGGCGCCCCCACCCGGGGTTAATGCAGCGACTTATCCCCTGCCGGGTCAATGCTTTTCACCATTCTCGCTCCACGACGAAGCGAACACCGACCTACCGAGCCGGGTGCCGGCACCTGTGCTCAAACGGCGGGCCCAGCAATCTCGCGCGCCGGAACTGAGACACGGCCGGAGGCGACGTCCCAACGGCTAGATGCGGTGGGATTGAGGCTTTCACCGACGACTCGGCCATGCTCGCCATCCGGGCATATCTGACGCCGAGCGCCTGCCCGAGCAACCACCCGTCAGTGGCGGCACTCGTCCCCGATCACACCGCGGGTGCGATGTCCGGCAGGGACCACGTCCTGTCGAACAGGGCTTGTTGCGGTCCGTAGAGGCGGAAGAGCACCTCGAACCCGCGGCCGCCACGGGTCGGGATCCAGTTCGGCGCACCGGGGGGACGTTCCGGACCGAAGTAGATCTCCGTGGCCCCGTCAGGATTCCGCTGGACGTCTGTGGCAGTGGACGCGATGCTGACGCGCTCAGCATCAGGCAGGTGCGCATGGGTCGACCGGTCATACACAGTGGCCGACCAATACCGCGTCACCGGCGGGTCGGCGGGGACGGTGAGCACGTAGGTGCGGCCACCGTCGAGTGGGACCCCCATGGCATCGTCGATCGCCATCACGTAGAACTGCCCGGTGCCAAGGCGTTTGGCGCTGAAGTAGATGAAGGAGTACAGCACGCCCCTGGCGTCGACGGGATAGCTGTCCACATCGGCGAATCCGGACTGCATCCCGGCGATCACCTCGTGACCAGCGGGCACGGCCCAGTGGGTGCCCGGGAAGTACGGCGGCTCGAAGACATGCGGGTATTGGGCCTCCAGCCAGTCACGGGCCTCCCCGATGGCCTCGGTCAACAATGCGGTCGCGGGCCGGTCGGGCTGGAACGGCATGCCCTTGACGATGCCGATGGTCTTCAGCACGTCGATCATCGCGCGGTCGCGCTGCAGCCACGGCTCGCGCTGCACGAAGCGGTGCAACAACTCGAAGAACCGAACATCGTAGGGAATCTTGTTGTCGAACAACGTGTCCAGCGCATCCACGAAGACCGTGGCAGGCGGGCCGGCGGCCTGCGACAGCGGGTAGCAACCGATCCGGCGACCGTACGCGGCGGCCTTGTCCACATCAGCGTCACTGCTGCTGTCGATGTTGGATCGAATGGCGCCGAACCCGGTGAAGGTGTCCGCGGCCAGCACGATGTATCCGTCGGGCACCGGGCCGTCGTAGCCCGGCGGCAGAATCAGGTACTTCCCGCCACGGCCCCCGTCGGCACCCGTCGGCACCCGCGGGGCACGTCTTCCAGCGCGCACTGCCAGCCGTCGTCGACGGATCCGGTGAGGGCCCCGTCACCGGCGGGTGGGATGTCGAGCACCACCGGGCCGGTGTCACGGGTGTTGAAGAACGGGAAGAAGTACAGCGTGTCCGGGTTCGGTGTCAGCGTCTGGTTCTTCCAGCCCGGCAGCCGGGACCAGTAGATGATCTGATTGTCGGTGGCGCCCGCGTCTGCCGCAGCCTGGCGCAACAGTTCGAAGTTGACGGCCGGCATGCCCCAGATGACGGCCTGCACGGCACGTGCGCGCAGCAGATCCGCAGAGATCATCGGCCCAGCGTAGCGGCAACCCAACGGGCACAGACGAAATCGCCGTTGACGGTCGATTCGGCCAGCGTCCACTCCGAACGCGCCGGCAGCACCTGAGCGCCCTTCCCGAGGGTGCACGGGGCGTAACTCACGATCATCTCATCCACCAACCCGGCTTCGACGAATTGCGCGGCCACCACCCCGCCACCGACGACCCAGACATCGCGGTCACCCGCCGCGGCGACCAGCTGCGGATGCAACTCGGTGACCTCACCGGCGAACACCCGCACCGGGTGCCCGTCGACGACGATCCCCGGCCGGCTCGACAGCACCCACGACGGCTGTTCGTACATCCATGGGCCAGGTTGATTGCCCACCAGCCACTCGTAGGTCTGCGATCCCATCACCAACGCACCGACGGAGTCGTTGAAGGCCTCGTAACCGAACGGGCCCTTGACATCGATGTCGCGACTGAGCAGCCAGTCCAGGCTGTCGTGCTCGTCGACGACGAAGCCATCGAGGCTGGACGCCGTGTAGTAGATGGTGGCCATGATCCTCGAGGCTAGACTCCGTTCCCAGTGAGCGAATTCGATGCGCTGTGCGCCAACGACGGTGATCTGGCCGAGCTTCGTGCTGCGGTCCGGCAATTCATCAGCTCTGACCGGGCCACGCACGGCTGGGAACCCGAGATCGACTCGTGGCTGACCAGTTGGGATGCGGCGTTCAGTGAGCGGCTGGCCGACGCCGGTTATGTGGGGCTGACCATTCCACCCGAGTACGGCGGCCACGGTCGCGGTTTCCTGCACCGGTATGTCGTGACCGAGGAACTGCTCGGCCAGGGCGCTCCGGTGGCCGCGCACTGGTTCGCCGACCGGCAGGTGGCCCCGTCGCTGTTGTCCTACGGCTCGGAAGAGCAGCGCAGCCGGCTGCTGCCGCAGATTGCGGCAGGTCGGCTGTATTCGGCCATCGGGATGAGCGAACACGGCGCGGGCTCGGATCTGGCCGCCACCGCCACCAAAGCCACCCGCACCGACGATGGCTGGCTGCTCAACGGGACGAAAGTGTGGACCAGCGGCGGGCATCGCGCACATTTCGCGATCGTGCTGGCCCGCACCAGTGCGCTGGACCCTGAGCACCGGCACGCCGGGTTCAGTCAGTTCATCGTCCAACTCGACACCCCGGGCATCACGATCAGCCCGATCGCCACGATGGACGGGCACCACCATTTCAACGAGGTCGCCTTCGAGGACGTCCGGGTCGGCGACGGCGACGTGCTGGGCGAGGTGGGCGACGGCTGGCATCAGGTCACGGCGGAACTCGGCTTCGAACGCAGTGGGCCCGAACGGATTCTGTCCACCGCGATCCTGATCTTCGGGGTGATCCGGGCGCTCGGTCCCGACGTCGATGACCGGACTGCCGCCGCCGTCGGCGACCTACTGGGCCGGGCGATGTCACTGCGGCAATTGTCGGTGGCGGTGGCACGCGATCTGGCCGCCGGCCGCGACGCGGCCACCCGCGCCGCCCTGGTGAAGGACCTGGGCACCCGCTTCGAGCAGGAGTCCGTGGAACTGTGCGCCGACCTGCTGGAGTCGGTGGACGATCCCGGTGGGTTACGCGCCGTGCTGGCCATGGCGCGGCTGCATTCCCCGATGTTCACACTGCGGGGCGGGACCAACGAAGTGTTGCGTGGCGTGATCGCGCGCGGCCTGGGGGTGCGATGAGCGACGAACTTCAGCAACTGGTGGCCGATATCGGTCGCCGGTCCTATGACGAGAACTTCGGGAAGCGCAGGCTGCCAGAGGTTTTCGACGCAGCGCTGTGGCAGACGCTGGAGGAGACCGGCCTGAGCAGGCTGACCACCCAGCAGGATGCCGGCCCCGCCGAGGCTGCCGTGGTGTTGGCGGGGCTGGCCCGCTTCGCCGCGGCCGTGCCTATCGCCGAGACCGATCTGCTGGCCGGCTGGCTGGCGGCCCGGGCCGGTATCGACGTGCCAGAGAGCGGCCCGCTGACGGTGGCGATCGGCACCGGAGGCAGCGCGCCCGAGGTGCCGTGGCCGCGCGATGCGACCGTGCTGGTGGCCGACCGCTCGGCCGACGCGATTTCCGTTGGGCTGCTGACGGATCCGCAGAGCACCGACGACCACAACTTGGGCGGTGAACCGCGCGGCGCGATCAGCTACGACACCGCCGGCCTGACTCGGTTGGACGTGCAGGTCGGAGACGAACTGGTGCGCCGCGGCGCCTGGGCACGCTGCGTGCAGATCGTCGGTGCCTTCGATTCGGCGTTGCAGCTGACTGTCGCGCACACCTCGGAGCGGGTCCAGTTCGGCCGGGCGCTCAGCAAATTCCAGGCCGTTCAGCACTCACTTGCGGCGATGGCCGGTGAGATCGAACGGGCCAGGGCGGCAACCGATCTGGCGACCGCGGCCGTCACGGAGTATGGCTTTGCGGCGACGCAGGCCGACTACGCGGTGACGGTGGCCAAGGTGGCCGTCGGCCGAGCCGTCACCCCGGTGACCACCATCGCGCATCAGTTGCACGGCGCCATCGGCGTCACCATCGAACATCAGTTGTGGTCGGCCACCATGCGGGCCCGCAGTTGGAGCGACGAGTTCGGTAGCACCGCGTCCTACGCGCGACGGCTAGGCCGGCTGGCGTTGACGGCGGACGATCCGTGGGATGTCCTGATCAGCTGTCCCTGATTTCGGCGAACCAGTGCCGGCCACCGTTGCGCGTCCGACTCACGTCGGTCACGTATCCAACACCTGGCTGACACGGGCTTCCACGTCTCCCAGGCCATCAAGGTCGATACCGAACCGGCCGGTGAGCTGTTCGAGTACGTCGGCGGCGGAGGCCAGCCGGACCTTCTCGGTGCTGCCGTTGCCGTGGATTGCGAGATTGCGTCCCCGCAGATTCCACCGCGCGCTGTCGGTGACCAGCGCGACGGACAGCCCGACCACGAAGATCGCGCCCGGATACGTCGACGAATACCAGCTGCCGATGCTCAGATCGACCAGCGGCTGAGTGCGCAGGCTGAATTGGTAGAGCGGCAGCCACTCGCCACGGAGTTGGGTCTGCAGTTGCAATCCCTCGGGATGCTCCACCAATCGATAGGGCTCGTGCCTGGTCTGCTGGACGGGGCCGGCCGTCAGCCGGATCGGCGAGGACAGGGTCTGGCCGCCGAAGCCGACATCGACCAGAAAGCGGCCGTCCTCGCCCGGCACCGTGACCGACAGCACGTTGTGGGTGATCCCGGTCTGGGGCGCGTCCGGCGGCCGCATCCACACCACCCGCCCGGCCAGCCGATCCACGCCGTAGCCGAGGGATTCCAACACGTAGGCGAGCAGTCCGTTGTTCTCGTAGCAGAAGCCCCCGCGGCGCCGACGGACCAGCTTGGCCGTCAGCGCATCGGCACTCAGATCGTGCACGGGGACGCCCATCAGGGGATCGAGATTCTCGAACGGGATGGACCGGTTGTGGGCGGCGACGATCTGGCGCAAAGCGTCGAGGGTCGGCGCGGGTGAACTCTCGATGCCTATTCGGGTGAAGTATCCGGTTGCGTTCAGGCCCACCTCTCTATGGTGGAACATGCCAGATCGGGGTGGTCACATCGGGTGATCTGCACCGCAACTCTTTGACCACCCGACATCTCGCGTGCAAAACTAGAACACGTTCTATTTCGTCGCCGGCTTCCATGGAGGGTCCACATGAGCTCGACCGATATCGAACCCACGGAGATCACCAAGTTCGATCCCAGCCTCACCGAGAAGGTGATGGGTTGGCTGCGCCCGCTGTTGAAGACCTACCACCGCACCGAGGTGCGCGGCCTGGAGAACTTCCCGGCCGGTGGCGCCCTGGTGGTGTGCAACCACTCCGGCGGCCTGTTTCCCATGGATGTGCCCATTTTTGCGGCCGACTTCTACGACAAGTTCGGCTACGGCCGCCCCGTCTACACCCTGAGCCACGCCATGCTGATGGTCGGGCCCACCGCCGACTTCTTCAAGAAGACCGGCTTCATCCTCGCCAGCCGTGAGAACGCCGATGAGGCGCTGCGCTCCGGCGGCGTCGTCGTGGTGTTCCCCGGCGGAGACTACGACGTCTACCGTCCCAGCTCCGAAGCAAACAAGATCGACTTCGACGGACGCCAGGGGTACGTACGAGCCGCCATCAGCGCCGGGGTCCCGATCGTGCCGATGGTGGGCATCGGCGGCCAGGAGACCCAGCTGTACCTGTCCCGTGGCACCTGGCTGGCCAAGGCGCTCGGCCCGATTGCCCGCCTGGCCCGCACCAAGGTGGTGCCACTGTCGTTCGGCGTGCCGTTCGGCCTGTCGGCGGTCGTGCCGTTCAACGTGCCGCTGCCGTCCAAGATCGTCATGGAGGTACTGCCCCCCGTGCACATCGACACGCAGTTCGGCGAGACGCCGGACATCGACGAGGTCGACGCACACGTCCGCCACGTCATGCAGCGCGCGCTGAACGGACTGGCCGAGGAACGCCGCTTCCCGGTGATCGGCTAGAGGGGTGGGCCTCCTCGATCCGCTGACCACCACCGTCGGCCTGCTCAGCACGATGGCGCGTGCCGGGGTGATCGCCCCCCTGCGTCCGGACAAGTACTTGCGCATCGCCGCAGCGATGGCCCGCGAGAACATGAGCATCACTTCGGGCTTCGCGGGCGCCGCGGCGCGCTGCCCGGACCGGGTCGGTCTGATCGACGAGCTCGGGGCCCTGACGTGGCGCGAAATCGACCAGCGCGCAGACGCTTTGGCCGCCGGACTGCAGGCCATCGGCTCCCCCGGGGTGATCGGGATCATGGCCCGCAACCACCGCGGGTTCGTCGAATCGCTGATCGCCGCCACCCGGATCGGCGCGGACGTTCTGCTGTTGAACACCTCCTTCGCAGGACCGGCGATGGCCGAGATCGTGAGCCGCGAAAAGGTCGAGGCCGTCATCTACGACGAGGAGTTCACCTCGACAGTGGACCGGGCGTTGGCCGACTCCCCCGACGTGACCCGCGTGATCGCCTGGACCGACAGCGCCGACCCCGACATCACGGTGGAGAAGCTGATCCGCGACCACACCGGCAAGACCCCGGTGCGGGCCAAGCAGAAGAGCAGGGTGATCCTGCTGACCTCGGGCACCACCGGAAGCCCCAAGGGCGCCAAGCATTCCGGCGGCGGGCCCGAGGTGCTCAAGTCCATTCTCGATCGCACCCCGTGGCGCACCGAGGAAACCGTCGTCGTCGTCGCGCCGATGTTCCATGCCTGGGGTTTCTCGCAATTGGCGTTCGCGGCGTCGATGTCCTGCACGATCGTCACGCGGCGCAAGTTCGACCCGGAAGCCACCCTGGCCCTGATCGACACCCACCGGGCCACCGGATTGTGTGTGGTGCCGGTGATGTTCGACCGCATCGTCGAACTGCCCGACGAGATCCGTAACCGCTACAGCGGACGTAGCCTGCGCTTCGCCGCGGCCTCGGGGTCGAGGATGCGACCCGATGTCGTCATCAAGTTCATGGATCAGTTCGGCGATGTCATCTACAACAACTACAACGCCACCGAGGCCGGCATGATCGCCACCGCGACACCGGCCGACCTGCGCGCCGCCCCGGACACCGCGGGGAAACCGGCCGAGGGCACCACCATTCGCATTCTGGATCCCCAACTGCAGCAACTGCCGACCGGCGAGGTGGGCACCATCTACGTGCACAATTCCACCCAGTTCGACGGCTACACCTCCGGGTCGACCAAGGACTTTCACGACGGATACATGAATTCCGGCGACATCGGGTATCTGGATTCGGCGGGTCGACTGTTCGTGGTGGGCCGCGATGACGAGATGATCGTGTCCGGTGGGGAGAACGTGTATCCGATCGAGGTGGAGAAGACCCTGGTTGCCCATCCCGACGTCGTCGAGGCGGCGGTGATCGGGGTGGACGACGAGCAATTCGGGCAGCGGCTGGCAGCGTTCGTGGTGCTGTCGGGCGCCATCGGGGCCGACGACCTGAAGCAGTACGTGCGCGAGAACCTGGCCAACTACAAGGTGCCGCGCGAAATCACGGTGCTCGATGAGTTGCCACGAAACAGCACTGGCAAGATCGTGCGACGTGAACTTCAGGAGCGTGTCGGTGGGTAAGCGCCGCACCCTACTCACCGCGGCCGCCGAGACCGTCAACGCCGCCAATGCTTTCCGACCGCTGACCCGTCGCGGCTACGCGACGATCGGAGTGTTCGCGTTCGGCTGGCCGACAGCGGAGAACGTGCCACTGGTCGTCGGCACCTCGGCATTAGGCGCGCTGTGGCACGCGGTGCGGGGTGACTACCGGTCGACCGGCGGGCGAATTGCCCTGGCACTCAAGGTGATCTCCTGGGCAGTGCTGGCCGTGGTGTACCGTCGCGGCCTGGCGTCCCGACCGTTCTTCGAGAAACCGCTGGACGAGGTGCTCGGGCCGCAATTCCCGTCGGTGCCGCCGCGCCCGGGTGGGGTGTTCGCCACCGGTCAGACACGGCGCCGCTTCGTCGAGAAGACCGTCAGCTACGGGCCCTACAAATCCAACGTCGCCGACATCTGGGTCCGCCCGGATCTGCCCCGCGACGGCAAAGCGCCTGTGCTGCTTCAGGTTCCCGGCGGAGCCTGGATGATCGGGATGAACCGCCCGCAGGCGTACCCCTTGATGTCGCAGTTGGCCGACCACGGGTGGATCTGCGTGTCCATCGGCTATCGGATCAGCCCGAAACATGCCTGGCCGGCGCACATCGTCGACGTGAAACGCGCACTGGCATGGGTGAAGGCCAATATCGCCGAGTACGGGGGTGACCCCGACGCGGTGTACATCACCGGCGGTTCGGCCGGCGGGCATCTGTGCTCGCTGGCGGCGTTGACGCCGAACAACCCGGCCTTCCAGCCGGGCTTCGAGGACGCCGACACGTCGGTGGCAGGTGCGGTGCCCATCTACGGTCGCTACGAATGGGTGACCGAGAATTACCCGGACCGGCGCGAATTCGGCTCGGTACTGGAGCGGATGATCGTGAAGTTGCCGTTCACCGACAACCGTCAGTTGTACATGGACGCCTCGCCCATTGCGCACGTCGGCCCGGATGCACCGCCGTTCTTCATCCTGCACGGCGCCCACGACACGGTGATTCCGGTGCAGGAGGCGCGCGAGTTCGTCGAGGCGCTGCGCGACGTGTCGACAGCACCGGTGATCTATTCGGAGATCCCCTACGCCCAGCACGCCTTCGACATCTTCGGCTCGGCGCGCGGGCACTACACCGCCTCCGCCGTGGAGCGTTTCCTGGATTGGGCGCGCGCCACCCGGCAGTGATCAAGCTTGCATGCAACCTTGCATGCAAGGAGCGTAGAGTGATTCTCCATGAGCGATGGAGACTCCAGCGGGCAGCGCGCCTACCAGGCCACCAAGGATCAGATCCTGTCCGGCGCGGTGCGCGGCGGACAGCTGCTCAGCGAGGTCGAGGTCGCCGCATCGCTCGGAGTCAGCCGAACACCGGTACACGAGGCGTTCCTGCGACTGGCCGCCGAGGACCTGCTGGAACTCCTGCCCCGACGCGGCGCCGTCGTCGTCCCGGTGCCGCCCCGCGAGGCCACCGATCTGCTCGAGATGCGGCTGGCGCTGGAGTCGGCGGCGGTGCGGCGGCTGTGCCGGACGCCCGACGCGGTCGATGCGCTGTTCACCGAACTGACCGAGCTGATCACGCTGCAGCGCGAGGGTGCCGCCGCCGGCGATGAGCACCGGTTCGCCGTGGCGGACGACGCCTTCCATCACCGCATCGTCGAGGTCGCGGACAACGCCATCGGGCAGCGTTTCTACGCCTCGCTGCGGGACCGGCAGCGCCGGATGATGGCGGCGGCCGTGCGTTCCGACACCGCTCGAGCAGCGCGGCTGATCGACGAGCATGCCTTGTTGGCCGACGCGATCGCGCGGCGCGATCTGGCCGATTTCGAGGCGCTGCTGCTGGCGCACCTGCAGGCAACGTATGGGGTGGTGCTGTGAGGATCGGGGCCCGGAGGCGCCCCGGCGCCGACATTCGGCCCTGGGCCGCCGTCGCGCTGGCGGTCTTCTGCATCGGTTGGGGCGGCAACCAGTTCACTCCCCTGCTGATCGCCTACGCGCAGCATTCCGGCTACACCCGCGTCGACGTCGACATCCTGCTCGGCGCCTACGTGCTGGGCCTGGTGCCCGGACTGTTGGTGGCCTCGGCGTTGTCCGACCGGCACGGCCGCAGGCCCGTCATGGCCGCCGGGCTGGTGAGCTCCGCACTGGGCAGCGTCATCCTGGCCGTCGGCGACGACGCGGGATTCGTCGCCCTGTTCGGCGGGCGGTTGCTCAGCGGCCTGGCCGTCGGTATCGCCATGGCGGTGGGATCTGCCTGGATCGCCGAATTATCGCGGCCCCCTTTCGATTCCGCTCCCCCGGGAACCGGGGCACGACGTGCCTCCATCTGGTTGTCCGTCGGGCTCGGCGTCGGCCCGCTGTTCGCCGGAGTGCTGACGGCATTCGCCCCGCTGCCGCTGGTGCTGACCTACCTCGTGCATGCGGTGCTGTGCATCCCGGGGTTGTGGGCAGTGCTCTACCGGAGCGTGGAGACCCGCGACGCAGCGCATGACAGCGGGGCGTCGCTGCTGCGACGGCTGCGGGTGCCCGCGGCAGGGCACCGCAGATTCCTCCATGTCGTTGCGCCCATGGCGCCGTGGATCTTCGGGTCGGCGGCCATCGCCTATGCGATCGTGCCCGCATTGGTGGTGGACCGGCTCGGGTCATGGGCGCTGCTGTACACGGCGGGGTTGACGGTGCTCACCCTCGGTTGCGGTGTTGCGGTGCAACCGATCGCGCGCCGACTCGACGACCATTCCAGCGCCCGGGCCGTCGTGGTGTCGATGGTGCTGATGGCTGCCGGTGTCTTCGCGGCCGTCGCCACCGCCGTCACCCGCTCGCCGGTCATCGCGTTGTTCGTCGCGATGCTGCTCGGCAGCGCCTACGGAATCGCCATCGTCTCAGGGCTTCTGGAGATCCAGCGGATCGCCGAGCCTGACGAATTGGCCGGCATCTCCGGGGTGTACTACTCGCTGGCCTATGTGGGGTTCCTGCTGCCCGCCGTGCTGGCCGTGCTGGCGCACTACTTCAGTTATCCGGCCATGCTGACGGTCGTCGGGGTGCTGGCCGCGGTGTGCGCGGTGCGTTGCGCGACGGGGTGGTCCAAACACCTGGAGCCCGCACCCGCCGGCTGAGTGCCGCGAGATTGTCGTCATGGCGAGAAAGTCCGAGAGGCGACCGCCATAACTGCAATGTGGCGGCGTCAGCACAACCCGGTGTGCCGGCAGATGACGGACGGGACCTGCGGCTGCGGCAACGACGGCAGCTTGGGCGGCGGTGGGAGCCGCGGGTGGAACCCACCACGATTCCCGCCACCGTTGTCCGGAGCGGGCGCAGGTGCAGGAGCCGGAGCGGGAGCTGGTTCGGGAGCTGGTTCGGGTGCCGGGGCCCCCGGCGGTGGTGGCGGCGGCGGAGGCGGTCCCGGAGCCGGACCGGGCGCAGGGAGTTTCGCGGGCATGATCCAGATCGCGATCGACTGCGGCGTCAGGCCGTAGCCGGCCGGCGCGGCCGTCAGCGCCAACTGGGTGGGCAGCATGTCGGGCCTGATGTGGAAGAACACCCACCCGTCCGCATCGGCGGTGACCGGGGAGACCAGCGGCGGCGACTTGAGCACGGTAGGCGCCGAGGTGGGGATCTGTTCACCGCTGCTGACGTGCAGTTGGAAGCCGCCGTTGGGACCGGTGACATCGACCGGGCCGGTGACGCCGTCGAGGGACACCTCGATGCCCAGTTCCAGCTCGTTACTGGTGTCCTGGCGTACGACGATGAGATTGTCGGACTTCGGCGTGATCGTGGCGCCCTTGGCCGTCAGCGCCGTACCCAGTTGCGCCATGCCCGGCATGATCGACACCGCGGCCGGGCCGGTACTGGCACTCGCCTTGACCGGCGAACTTTCGGCCATCGGAGCGTTGCCCGGACCGTACGAACAGCCGCCCAGCACGAGAGTCGCCGCGAGGACCGAAGTCACCGCGCCGAGGTGCTTCGGCCATTCCATGGGTCTCATTGTGGCGCATGCATCCCGCCGACGCGGAGGGTGCCTCACACCATCGCGTTCTCGATGACCGTCAGGTCCTCGGAAATACCCGCCGCACGCCGGATTTCACGGAACTCGCGCACCATCGCGGCGGTGACCTCGTGCGGATCCTTCACCGTCTCGGTGTCGGAGAGCACCGAGATGTTGAGCTGGTCCACATAGCTCCACACCGTGATGTTCAGCCCGCTGGCCGCGGTGAGCGGACCCACCGAATAGATCTCGGTGACCGTCGCTCCGCCCACCTTGCCCTGCTCACGCGGGCCGGGAACATTCGAGATGTTGAGGTTGAGCACCTTGTTCTGGCCGTCCTTGTCCGACAGCCTGCGGAACAGCGCCTCCACGGCCGCGGGCGGCATGTACGACGCCCAGCGCGCCACCAGTTCGGGGCCGATCAGGTGGTGTGCCTCCTTGGCATGGCTGGCTGCCGCGCTCGCCTTCTTCACCCGCTCCAGGGTGTCGGGTTCGTCGACGGGCAGCGCCATCAGCACACCGCTGAACCGGTTACCCGAGATGCGGTCGGGCGAGAAGTCGAAACTCATGGGTACCGAGGCCAGCAGCGGATGGTCGGCCTTGCCCTCGTAATCCAGCTGCAGCGAGCGCAACGCGCCCGAGGAGATCGCCAGCACCATGTCGTTGATGGTGGCGCCCAACAGTTTTCCGGTCGACTTCACGTCGGCCAGCGCCAAGGTGGCGGTCGCGAAACGCCGTTCGGGGGTGAGGACGTGGTTCATGAAACTCGGCGGCGGGGTGAACGGACGAGTGAGTTCGGGCCCCAGCTTGTGGGTGCTGCGCCGCACCCGGCCCACCCCGTCGGCGGTGTACTTCATCAGGCCCGGCAGCCGGCTGATCTGACGGAGGTGATCGGTGAACGCCGACCGCACCAGCTCCGAGCCGGACGGCGCCGGGTCGGTGGCATACGAGTCGCGGTCGCGCTGCGGGCTGTCCTGCAGGTCCATGCCGCGGGCCAGCAGATTGGCCGAGGCGACCCCGTCGGCCAGCGCATGGTGGATCTTGCCGACGACCGCGATGCGCCCGTTCGCGAGGCCTTCGACGAAGTACATCTCCCACAGTGGGCGGCTGCGGTCCAGCGGCGTGCTGCCGATCTGCCCGATGGCTTCGTCGAGTTCGCGGCGCCCACCCGGGGCGGCCACCCGCCACGGCCGCACGTGGTACTCGAGGTCCACGTCGCAGTTCTCCCGCCACATCGGGTGGTGGAACTTGAATGGGATGTCGACGAGCTGATACCGGAACGGATCCAACTTGTAGAGCCGGTTGTGCAGCACGTTTCTGAAGTCGTCGACACCGAAAGTGCGGTCACCGAGACCGTCGAGCGCGATGACCGCGATCTTCAAGGTGTGCATGTGCACATTCGGTGCTTCTGTGTAGAGCAGGAACGCGTCCCACCCGCTGAGCCTCTTCACCGGCGTTCCTCCCCGTGCGAGGAGTCTATATAACTGCCTTTGCCCGCCTCGCCGGGGAGTTTCGGTGAATTTGGTTGAGGAACAAGCCGATTGCCGTGGCCATCGGTGCGGTCCGGGCGCCGTCGGTCATGTCGAAGGCATGCCCCGCACCCGGTAGCTCGATGTAGCTGACGGGGGCGTCGGACACCGCGTTGAGGCGTTCGACGAAGCTGCGCGCCTGCTCGACGGGGATGACCGAATCGCCGCTGCCGTGAATCACCAGGAATGGCGGCGCATCCCGGTGAATCTGCGCGATCGGCGACGCCTGCCGGAAGATCTCGGGATGCCGGTCGATCTTGCGCTTGACGACGACACGTTCCAGGAAGTCGACGAATCGCACGCGCTCCTCGGTGGAGCGGTCCTCCCAGTCATAACGGCCGTAGATACCGATGACCGCGTCCACGGAGGTGTCCGACCCTTCGGGGAGATCGCCCTGCACCGCCGGGTCGTTGGGTGTCAGGCCGGCCAGCGCTGCCAGATGTCCACCCGCCGAGCACCCCGCGATGGCGACGAACTCGCGGTCGCCACCGAATTTGTCGACGTTGGCACGCGCCCAGGCGATCGCGGCCTTCACGTCGTGCAGATGGCTCGGCCACTTGTGGTGCGGCGCCACCCGGTAGTCGATGGACAGGCACACCCAGCCCTGCTCGGCCAGATGCGACATCAGCGCGTAGCCCTGCAGCATCCGGCTGCCGTGCACCCAGGCACCGCCCGGCACGAACAACAGCACCGGAGCGGGTTCGACGGGCAACTCCTTGGGTCGCCACACGTCCATCAACTGGGTCGGGCTGTCGCCGTACCGCACCGACGTGCGATAGACGTTGCGCCGGTATCCGCGGGTGTTCCACAGCGGCGGCATCTGCTCCGGGGCGGGCCACTCGATGGCGAGGTCTGCGGCGGGCACCACCCCGCGCAGGGCTTCCTGGGCGATCGCGCTGGTCTGGTCGCGCTGTGCCTTGCGGATCTGACCGCTGCCCGGCGCCATCCAGCCCTTGGCCGAGGACGTGAAGAAGTCCGGCATGTGCCGAAACCCCCACACTCCCATCGCGGCGAGGGCGCCGAACGGCTCCAGATGCTTGCCGACCACCGGCAGGGACGCGGAGGCCACGGTCATG
The DNA here is from genome assembly GCF_056403275.1 of Mycobacterium sp. P2_H7. Lineage (NCBI taxonomy): Bacteria > Bacillati > Actinomycetota > Actinomycetes > Mycobacteriales > Mycobacteriaceae > Mycobacterium > Mycobacterium sp. P2_H7. Next base: position 161,747 of record NZ_JBFUFU010000008.1, read on the forward strand.
GCGAGTACCCGATCGGCCGGGCTGGCGGTGAACATCCAGCGGGCGCGGCTGCACATGGTGGGGCTGCGCCGTGCGGCCGAGGGCCCGGTAGGCCCAGAAGGCTCTGTCATGGCGCGAGCGTACCCCCGGGCGAGGGTGTTCAATCGACAACTTGTCGGACTTGTCTACTCCGATGCCAATTTGTGAGCTGCGTCACTTTCACCGGCTTCGGTTGGCCGGGTAACTTCGCTGATCATGAGCAAGTCGGCCCTGGCCATCACTGAAGAACACCGGGATCTTGCCGCCGCGGCGGCCGGGCAACTACAGCGCTCGCACAGCCTCGCGGCGGCCCGCGCCACGCTGGAGACTCCGGGCACCCGCCCCGCCGACATCTGGTCGGCCGGCGCGAATCTCGGCTGGAACGGGCTGGCACTGGCCGAGGAATTCGGCGGATCGGGTTTCGGGCTCGCCGAGCTGGCCGTGGTGACCGAAGTGGCGGGCCGTGAACTCATGCCGGGGCCGTTCCTGCCGACCGTCGCCGCCGCCGTCACCATCGACCGCTGCGCCCCGGACTCCGTTCGAGCGCAACTACTTCCCGGCCTCGCCGACGGCAGCGTGGTCGCCGCACTCGGGCTCAACATCAAGGTGACGTTGGGCGAGGACCACACCTCGACGGCCGAATGGCCCGCGGTGCTCGGCGCCCCCGACGCCGACATCCTGGTGCTGGCCGCCGGGGAGGATCTGGTCATCGTCACCGCCGACGCGCCCGGCGTCACCGTCACGCCGCTCGAACCGTTGGATACCACCCGCAGCATCGGCGCCGTGTCGATGCGGGGCGCGGAGATCCCCGCCGACCGCGTACTGCGCGGCGCCGCGCGGCGGGCCCGCACCGTGTTTCGCATCCTGGCCTCGGCCGAAGCGGTCGGTGTCAGCTGGGCGACGCTGGAAATGGCCGTCGAATACGCAAAGGTCCGTGAGCAATTCGGCCGGACCATCGGAACTTTCCAGGCCGTCAAGCACCACGCCGCGAACATGCTCGTCGAGGCCGAACAGACCACGTCGGCAACATGGGCGGCCGCCCGCACCGACGACCTTGATGCCGCCGCGTTCCCCGCCGCGATCGCCGCGTCGCACGCGATCCGCGCTCAGGTGTTCAACGCGCAGAACAACATTCAGCTGCACGGCGGTATCGGATTCACCTGGGAGCACGACGCACACCTGTATCTGCGCCGGGCCAGGACCATGGCCACCCTGCTCGGGGACGGCATCGACCCGCTGCTCGACATCGTCGACGCCCAACGCAGCGGCGCCGTCCGTGCCGCGACCTTCAGCGTGCCGGCCGAGGCCGAGCAGTACCGCGCGGCCGCTGCCGAGGCCGCGGCCACCGTGCGCCGGTTGCCCACCGAGAAACAGCGCGACTTCCTCGTCGACTCCGGATACATGGTGGCGCACTGGCCCACCCCGTGGGGTCGCGGGGCCGATGTGCTCGAGCAGCTGGTCATCGAGGAGGAGTTCCGGGACGTCGACATCCCCGACATGGGCATCACCGGGTGGGTGACCCTGACCATCGCCCAGGCGGGTACCGACGATCAGCGCGAACGCTGGGTCGAGCCGGTGCTGCGCGGTGAAGTGATGTGGTGCCAGCTGTTCTCCGAACCGGGCGCGGGCTCCGACGCCGCGGCCGTGCGCACGTCTGCCAAGAAGGTGGATGGCGGGTGGCGGATCACCGGGCAGAAGGTGTGGACCAGCCTGGCCCAGCACTGCCAGTGGGGCCTGGCGACGGTGCGCACTGATTTCGACGCGCCCAAGCATGCGGGCGTCACCATGATGGCCGTCGATATGAAAGCGCCTGGCGTGACGGTGAATCCGTTGCGCGGCCTGACGGGTGACGCCCACTTCAACGAGGTGTTCTTCGACGACGTGTTCGTCCCGGACGCCGATGTGGTGGGCGATGTGAACAAGGGGTGGCTGGTGGCGCGGGCGACGCTGGGCAACGAACGCATCTCCATCGGCGGCGGATCATCGGCGCCTACCGGCTTCAGTCCGGACGAGGTGGTCGAATTGCTGGACGCCGCACCACCGTTCACCGCCGCCGAGTACGTCCGCGAGGCGGGCGCGGTGATCGCCGAGGCTCACACCCTGCCGCTGCTGAACCTGCGCCGGGTGAGCCGCGCCATCGTCGGCGCCGGGCCGGGACCGGAGGGCAACGTCACCAAACTCCTGGTGGCAGAACATACCCAGCGCCTGACCGAGCTGGGCATGTCGCTGGCCGGCCCCGCCGCGGTGGTGGGAACCAAGTCGACACTGGCGCGGGCCTATCTGGGCAACCGGGCCATGACCATCGCCGGCGGCACCTCGGAGATCACCCGCAACACCATCGCCGAACGCATCCTCGGCCTGCCCCGCGACCCGCTGTTGAAGTGATTCGTGGAGTGYTACCCGTAACCATTACGGGTAGCACTCCACAAATCGCAGGTCAGCGGAGGGCGGCGCGGCCGCGGATCCGGCCGAGCAGCACCAGCGCCAGCAGCGTCACCAGCAGCAGGATCGTGGTCGACGCCGCCGCCTGGAGAGCCTGGCCGCGGTCGGTGAGCCCGAAGATGGTCACCGGCAGGGTCTTCCACGTGGCCGGGTACACCATCACGGTCGCGCCGAGCTCACCCATGGACAACGCCACCGCCAGCCCCGCCGCCGCACCCAGCGCCGGCAGCAGCAGCGGCAGCGTCACCTGCAGCAGCACCCGGACCGGTCCTGCGCCGAGGGATTCCGCGGCCTGCCGGTAGCGGGGGTCCAGCCGGTCCAGCGCCGCCGAGACCGAACTGAACGCGAAGGCCAGCACCAGCACGGCATGCGCCAGGATGACGATCCAGCGCGTCCCGCCCAGCAGCAGCGGCCGCGAGTTGAACGCGATGAGCAACCCGAGGCCGATGGCCACCGACGGCACCGCGATGGGTAGGTGGAACACCGCATCGGTGAAGCGCCGCAACCACATCGGGCAGTCCTGGGCGGCCAGCGCGGCCCAGGTGCCCAGCACCAGCGCCAGCGCGCCTGCGAGGAACGCGGTCTGCAGGCTCACCGAGAGGCTGGCCAGATTCTCACCGGTCAGGGCGGTGCCGAACCGGTCGAACCCCAGGCCCGAGGGCAGCGCGCCCGTCCAGGAGCCGGCCAACCCGGCCAGCAGCACCGTCACCAGCGGAGCGACGAACACCACCAGGACCACCAGCCCGAACACGGTCAGTGTCACGGCCCTACTTCGCGGGTTCCACAGCAGCATCGGCGCCGCCCCTTCCAGAAGTCATGCGGGCGAAGATCATTCGGTAGGTGATGTAGAGCCCCAGCGACAGCGCCACCTGGACGGTGGCGATCACGGCGGCGCCCGGCAGGTCGAAGGTGACGATGCCCCGGGTGTAGATGAGCACCGGCAGCGTGATGACACCCTTGGCACCGGTGAACAGCACGATGCCGAACTCGTTGAGCGTCAACAGCAATACCAGGCTGCCGCCGGCCATCAGGGCCGGCCAGGCTTCGGGCAGCACCACCGAGCGCAGCACCCGCAGCGGGGAGCCGCCCAGGCTGGCGGCCACGTCGAGCTGCGCGCGCGGCAGCAGGGCGAACGCCGCGAGCAGCGGCCGCACCACGAACGGGGTGAAGAAGGTGATCTCCGCGGCGATCACCCCGGCCGGGGTGTACAAGAAGTTCAGCTGTGTGCCGAGCATGGCGTTCAGCACTCCCGCCGATCCATAGAGGAACGTGAACGCCAAGGTGATCAGGAACGACGGCAACGACAGGATGGTGTCGATGAGCCGGCCCACCAGACCGGACCCGGGAAACGGCACGAACGCCAGGATGACCGCCAGGAAGGTGCCCAGCACCAGGCAGCCCAGCGTCGAGGTGGCCGCGATGGCAACGGTGCGCCACAGCGCATCCCGGAACTGCTCGGAGCTCAGCACCTCCGCCCATTTCCCGGGCTGGGTCGACTCGCCGAAGACCCGCAGCAAGGGGTACACCGCGGCGAGCAGCACGACGAGCAATGGGGGCAGCACCCACCAGTGCGCGCGGCTGCGTTTGGGCGCCAGAGCCGTCGGCGCCTCGACGGGCTCCAGGAGTGATGTCACGAGCCGGCCCGGACCAGCACCCCGGCCGGCTCCGGAATCCGTACGCCGACTTCGGTACCCACCGCGAACTGGACGTGGCCGGGCACGTCGATCTCGATGAGCTGGTCGGGCATGCTGGTGATGGCCAGCACCAGCCTGGTGGTGGCCCCCCGCCAGACGGCGGCGTTCACCCTGGCGCGCAACGCGTCCCGGTCACCCAGCGAGACGACCCGCAGGGCGTGAGGCCTGATGCACAACAGGGCTTCCATACCCGGCGCCCAGTCGATCTTGCCGACGGACGGTTGCGGCGCCTCGGCGCTGACCGTCTTGTGGGACACCGTCACCAGCGCCGAGGTGCCGATGACCCGACCGACGGTGCACGGAATCAGGTTGGCACCGCCCAAAAATGCGGCCGTGAAACTGGTCGGCGGCCGCTTCCAGAGATTCTCGGCGGTGTCCACATCCATCAGCCGGGCGTTGTTCATCACCACGATGCGGTCGGCCAGGGCCAGTGCCTCGGCCTGATCGTGGGTGACGTACAGCATGGCGGTGTCGGGCAGCGATTCCTTGAGCTGCTGCAGTTCGGCGAGCATCGACTGACGCAACTGCGCATCGAGGGCGGACAGCGGCTCGTCCAACAGCAGCACCTTCGGCCGGATGGCCAGCGCCCTGGCGATCGCGATGCGCTGCTGCTGGCCGCCGGAAAGCTCACGCGGCAGACGCTTTCCATAGGCCGACATGCCGACCATGTCCAGCGCTTCGGCCACCCGGGCACCGATCTGAGCCCGCGGTACCCGCTGCGCCTTCAGCCCGAAGGCAACGTTCTCGGCCACCCGCATGTGCGGAAACAGCGCGTAGGACTGCAGCACGACCCCGATGCCGCGCTTGGCCGGTGGCAGATCGGTGACATCGCGGCCGTCCAGCCGAACCCCGCCGGAGGTCGGCCGGACGAATCCGGCCAGTGCGTTGAGTGCCGTGGACTTCCCGGAGCCACTGGGCCCCAACAGCGCCACCGTCTCCCCTGCAGCGATCCGCAGGTTGAAGTCGACCAGGGCGTGGGTGATCTTGGCGCCCCGGCCGTAACTGACCCCCACCCGGTCGAAGACGATGGCCGGGGTGGCCGTCTCGGGGTCGCGAGTTCCCTTGCGCGCTACGCGGCCCCGCGCGACCTTGATCTCGGCCATATCAGTTGCCGGTCGCCTTCTGGTACGCCGCGACGTCGGCGTCGAGGTCGGCGAGCACGGCGTTCCAGTCCGGCACCCAGATCTGCACATCCTTGAGGACCGCGGCCGGGGTGTTCGGTGCCGGCGTCTCGGCGGCGACGGTGCGGATGGCGTCGCGCACCGGCATACCGAGGGCGTCGGGTTCCACCGTCTTCTGCACCTCGTCGGACAACAGGTACGTCAGCAGCTTCTTGGCGTCCTCGGCGTGCGGAGCACCCTTGGTCACCCCGGCGACATACGGCAGCGACACGGTGGTGCGGGTGCCGTTGTGGGCGGGAATGAAGATGTCGAACTTGGAGCCGTCATCCTTGATGGAGCCCAGATTCATCTGCACATCGCCGTTGGCCACCAACAGTTCTCCGTTGCTGACCTTGGGCTGCAGCTTGCCGGTCGAGGACGACGGGCCCACGTTGTTGGCCTGCAGCTTGCTCAGGTAGTCCAGTGCCCCCGGCTTCCCGAGCAGATGCTGCAGCAGAACCAGCACGGCGGTACCGTCCCCGGCCTGCCCGGGCGTCGAATACTGCAGCTTGCCCTTGAACTCCGGTGCGAGCAGGTCATCCCAGGACACCGGCGCGGGCTTGGCCGCCGGGTTGGCGATGAAGCTCAGGGTGTTGTCGACGATCGGCACGTAGCGCGCTTCCGGTCCGACCTGGTCGGCGGCGATGCCCTTGGTGTCGGCGCCGCTCGCCACCAGAAGCCCTGACTTGTCGGCCTTCTGGATGAACGGCGGTAGGGTGACCAGGAGGTCGGCCTGCGGATTGGACTGTTCCTTCTCGACCCGGGAGACCACCTCGCCGGAGCCTGCCTCAACCAGGTTGACCGCGATGCCGGTGTCCTTGGTGAACTTGTCGAACTGGGCCTTGTACCAGGTGGCCAAGCCGTCGGCGCTGTACACGGTCAGGGTGGTGCCGCTGCTGGACCCACTCGATCCGGTGCCGCCGCACGCGGCGGTCAGGGTGGTGGCGGCGACAACCACCGCCACCGCGGTGGCACGAAAAGCGTTGCGGAGTTTCATGATTTCCTTCGGGTCAGCGGGTGGACAGGAGCAGATCGGCGAAATCGACGACGGAGCCCACCACGTGGGTGGCGCCGGCGGCGCGGAGGTCTTCCTCGCTGTGCGCGCCGGTGAGGGTGCCCGCGGCGATCGCGGCCCCGGCCCGCAGGGCGCTCTCGACGTCGGTGCTGGTGTCACCGAGCACCGCGACGTTGTCGACGCTGTCGGCCCCCAAGCGCATCAATGCCGTCAGCACCAAATCGGGGTAGGGCCGGCTGCGCACCCCGTCGCCGGGGGCGAGCGCCAGGTCGGCCAGTTGTTGCCAGCCGAGCGCGGCGAGCAGTTTGCCTTGGGTGGCCGCGGAGAACCCGGTCGTCAGCGCCACTTTGATACCGGCGTCGCGCAGCTCGGTGATGGCCTCGGCGGCACCGGGAATGGGTGCGGCGTACCCGTTGTCGATCAGCTCGGCGTAGGCCCGTTCGAACTCGGCGTTGGCCCGCTGGGCGCGCTCCTCGGCGCCGAACAGCGCGCGGAACACGACGATCTTGGACTGTCCCATGGTGTCGAGGACGTAGCGGCGCGCCTGGTCACGTTCGGCGCCGTCGGCGGGCAGGCCCGCGGCGGTGGCGGCGGCCTCGAAGGCCCGCACGACCAGGCCGTCATCCGCGACGGTGGTGCCGGCCATATCGAGGACAGCGACGTGAATGGGGTTGTCCGACATGTGTTCTCCCTAGAGTCCGATCAGATCGGCGGTTTGTTCGGCGATGGCGGGGCCCAGCGTCATCCCGCGTCCACCCGGTCCGGTGACCACCCACACGTTGTCCTCGGGCGAGGTCCGGCACACCAGCTGGTGTGGATCGATGCACTGGCTGTAGACGCCGGCCCAACGCTGCCGGATGGCGGGCAGCGGCCTGCCGAGAAACTCCTCGACCCGCGCCACCAGGTAGGCATACGGTTGCTCGGTCACGTCGAAGGCGAACGGTTCGTCGTACTCATGGGTGTCGCCGATGGTCAGTCCACCGTGCAGGCGTTGCACGCAGAGCAGTTGCATGTGCTCGTCGGCGGCCACCGGTTCCTGTGATTCGTTGCGGCGCAGCGCATCCAATGCCGGACCCGCGAAGCCGGGATAGTAGCGGAAGCTGTCGGCGTCGGCGATCGCGGTGGTGAGTGTCTGCCCCAGTGGCTCGGTCTGCATCATCTGCAACCGCACCCGGCGCACCGGCAGGTGGCCGGCGAGTTCGCGGACCAGGCCGCCGTGCGCGGCACCGGTACACACCACCACCAGGTCGGCGCCATGACGCTCGCCCCGGTCGTCACGCACCGTCAGGCCGTCCACCGACCTGGCCTCGACACCAGGCAGAAAGGTGTAACGCCCTGTGCCGAGCAGGTATTCGCGGATGGCCGGTAGCGCCTGCCGGGACTCGACGGCGGCGTCCAGGGCGCAGTGCAGCCCACCGAGGAACTTTCCGCGCAGGGCCGGGTTGAGGGCCCGCACCTGATCGGGATGCAGCAGGGTGAAGCCGCGGTGGCCCGCATCGCCACGGTCGGCGGCCTCGCGCGCCACCGCCACCTCGGCCTCGGTCCGCAGCAGGGTGATGGACCCCGCGGGGCGGAAGCCGATGCCGGGGATCTCGGATCCGAGCTTCTCCCACAGTTCGCGGGAACGCAGGGCGGCGTCCAATTCGGCGGTCGACCGGCCGGACAGCCAGATCAGGCCGAAGTTGCGCACCGTGGCACCGCGCGCCTCGGCTTCGCGCTCCAGTTGCACCACGGTGTGGCCGCGTCGGATCGCTTCCACGGCATGGGCGGTGCCGAGGATGCCGCCTCCGATGATCGTCACACGCATGGTGGTTGACCATTGACCCCCGCCACGACCTGCGACCCACCTGGCCATGTTGAGGGTGCGAATACTGAGTGAACAATTGGTATAGACCAAAGTGGGGTATCGTTGGGCCATGCGGATTCTCGCTGAGGTGGACACCGTGCTGCGCTCACTGCGCGGGGTATGGGACGAAGAGTCCGTCGACGAGTTGGACCACGCCCTGCAGTCCGCCGCCCGGGCCATCGACGACGACGCGGATGACGAACTCGTGCTCGCCGCCGCGCTGCACGATCTGGCACACAGTCCCCTGATCGGCGCCGGGCCGGACCACGACAAGGTGGCCCGCGACTGGCTGACCCCGCGGTTCGGTGCGCGCGTCGGCTGGTTGGCCGGAGCTCATGTGGCCGCCAAGCGCTACCTGGCCGCCACCGATCCCGGCTACGCCCCCTCGCAGGTGTCGGCGCTGTCCTTGGACCGACAGGGCGGCGCCGCCGTCGACGCCGCGTTCGTCGGCCACCCGTGGTGGACGGACGCATTGCGGTTACGCCGCTATGACGATGCCGCCAAGGATCCGGACGCCCGCGCCGCGACCATCGAGGACGTGCTGACCGTGGCGCAGCGGGTCCTGCGGCGATGACACCGCCGCTGCCCAAGCCCTACGTCGTGCGCACCGGGCTGGACGAGATCCTCGCGTCGCTGCACGAAGGCGACGCGGTCCCGCCGGAACGCGAACTGGCGGTCCGCTTCGGGGTGGCCCGCGAGACCGTCCGGCAGGCACTGCATGAACTGCTGGTCGAGGGCCGCATCGAGCGACGGGGCCGCGGCACCGTGGTGGCCGCACCGAAGCTGGTGCAGCCGTTGTCGTTGCGGTCCTACACCGAAGGCGCCGCCGAGCGGGGCCGGATCCCGGGACGGCTGCTGGTGAGTTGGGAGGACGTCGACGCGGGCCCCGACCTCGCCGCCGCACTGGCGATCAGCCCGGGCAGCGCCGTCATGCAACTGGAACGCGTGCTGCTCGCCGACGGCCGCCGGATCGGGCTGGAGAGCACCTTTCTGGCTGCCAAGCGGTTCAAGGCGTTGCGCAAGACCTTCGACCCGACGACGTCGCTCTACGCGGCGATCCGGGCCACCGGCGTCGTGTTCGGCACGGCCACCGAGCGCATCGAGACCGCACTGGCCTCACCCCGCGAGGCGGGCCTGCTGGAGACCACGACCGCGATGCCGATGCTGCTGCTCAACCGTCGTTCCGTCGACACCGACGGGGTGCCCATCGAAACGGTCCGCGCGCTGTATCGCGGCGACCGGATAGCGTTCGAGACTTCCCTGTCGTAATACTGGGCGGGTGCCCAGTCCCGTACCCGATGTCGTGTACCACCCCGAGCTGGCCCGCATCGCGCGTTTCCTCCCGCGCCACCTGGTCAACGCCCGCACCGCTCCGGTGATGCAGTACCTCACCCGCCGAATGGGACGACGCGCCGCCCCGCAAGGCGTCGAGGTGCTCACGCTGAGTTCCGGGGTCAAGCTGCGGCTGCACCGCCCGCGCGGATCGATCGCGCCCGGCCCGGCCCTGCTGTGGATCCACGGCGGCGGATACGTGCTGGGCAACCCGGCTCAGGACGACCGGTTGTGCCGGCGCTTCGCCACCGCGCTCGGTGCCACGGTGGCCGCGGTGGAATATCGGTTGGCACCGAAGAATCCCTACCCCGCCGGGCTCGAAGACTGCTACGCGGCGCTGACGTGGCTGGCGCAGCTACCCACGGTCGACCCGGCCCGGGTGGCCATCGGCGGGGCCAGTGCCGGTGGCGGCATGTCCGCCGCGCTGGCGCTGCTGGCCCGCGACCGCGGTGAGGTGCCGTTGGCCGCTCAGATCCTGGTGTACCCGATGCTGGACGACCGGTCCGTGGGCCCGGAGTTCGACGATCCCGGGCACCGGCTGTGGACGCAGGGCAGCAACGCCTACGGCTGGCGGGCGTACCTCGGCGGCGCCGATCCCGAGGACGCGGTGCCCGCACGCAATCCCGATCTGTCCGGCCTGCCACCGGCCTGGATCGGCGTCGGCACCCTCGACCTTTTCCACGGCGAGGACCTCGCCTACGCGCAGCGGCTGCGCGAAGCCGGGGTGCCGGTCGACGTCGAGGTGGTCGACGGGGCGTTCCACGGATTCGACGGCTTGGCACCGAAAACCGAAGTGTCGCAAGGATTTTTCGACAGCCAGGTGGCGACACTGCGGCGGGCGTTCGCCAGCTGATCGCAACTACCCGACGCCGAAACGGTTGCCCTGAGGGCAGCCTCGGCACGGCGGAAATGGTCTAGTCACATCGCGACCAATGGTGCACAAACTCTGTCGAACCCTGAGACACCGCCGGTTGAAATTGGGTATACCAATAAGACCGTCGGGATCGCAGGGGTGACTAGGGGGCACGGGTGCCAACTCACAGTGAGGAGTTGCGGCGCCGGATCGTGGCAGACGTCAACGCCGGCACCCTCGGGGCCAAGCTCGGCAGCGAACGGGATCTGGCCGAGCGTTACGGCACCAGCCGGTCCACCCTGCGCCAGGTCCTCGCGGCGCTGGAAGAGGCCGGCCTGGTGCACCGGGTGATCGGACGGGCCGGCGGCATCTTCATCAGCCACGGGCAGGTCGAACGCAATCTCGCGGACGTGGTCGGGGTCCCCGCGTTCCTCGCCCACCAGGGCTACGTCGCGGGCACCCGGGTGCTGTCCACGAAGATCGGGGTGCCCGATCACGCGACGCAGCACGCGCTCCAGCTCGGGCCGGCGGACTACGTCGTCGAGATCCAGCGGGTCCGGCTGGCCGACGGATCGCCGATCTCGTTGGAGTTCGCGCAGTTTCCGGCCGATGCGGTGCCCGGGCTGCTCGAGCAGCCGCTGCGGGGTTCGCTCTACGAGATCCTGGAGTCCGAGTACGGCCTGACGGCGGGCCGGGCCGTCGAACGCATCGAGGCCGTCAGTGCCACCAACGACGAAGCCACCCTGTTGGGCATCAAGCCCAAGGCGGCACTGCTGCTGATCACCCGGGTGACGCACGACCAGCACGGCACACCCTACGAGTACTCCCGCGACCTGTTCCGCGGTGACCGCACCACGCTGGCCGTCACCGCGCGGGGTCGCGGGCTGGCCGGTGCCGACGGTGAGCCCGCCTCCATCTCGTTGCAGCGCCAAACCGGCTGACCTCGCCATTCGGAGAATCGGATTCTCCGATTTTGCGAATGAGTATTGACCTGCCCGTCGCCGCAGTGCTAAGCAGGTGCTCAGCACTGCGGCGTGGTCGAGCGTCGCGGCATGACGAGAGGCTCAACGATGGCGTTGCAGACGGTTCTGGACGAGATTCGGAAGCGTCCCGGGACAGGTGATGTCATCCCGATCATCGATCCCGTGACCGAGGAACAGATCACCGAGTTCACCGACTGCGGTGCCGACGGTGTCAACGAGGCGGTCGCCCGCGCCAAGGCGGCGTTCGAATCCGGGGTCTGGTCCGGGCTACCCGGCCGTGAACGGGCCAAGATCATGTGGCGCATCGCCGATCTCATCGACGAGCACGCCGCCGAGTTCGCGGCGATCGACTCCGCCAACACCGGCATGATGAAGCTGCAGTCCGAAATGGTGGTGCCCACCTGTGCGGAGTTCTTCCGCTACTACGCAGGCTGGTGTTCCAAGATCAACGGCACGTCCTACGACGTGAAGACCACCGGCATCGCGGCCGAGAGCTACGTCGACCTGCACGCCTACACGCTCAAGGAGCCCTACGGTGTCGTCGGGCTGATCTTCCCGTGGAACGGGCCCATCTTCAACGCCTGCGCCAAGATCGCCCCGGCCCTGGCCGCCGGCTGCAGCATGCTCGTCAAACCCGCTGAGGAGACGCCCCTTTCGGCGCTGCTGCTGGACCGCCTGATCCACGAGGCCGGCGTGCCCGAAGGCGTGGTCAACCTCATCACCGGCTACGGCCACACCGCGGGTGCGGCCATCAGCGCCCATCCCGATGTCGAGAAGGTCGCCTTCACCGGGTCCACCGAGGTCGGCAAGATGATCGTGCAGGCCTCGACCGGCAACCTCAAGAAGGTGATGCTGGAACTCGGCGGCAAGTCTCCGGTGCTGATCTTCGACGACGCCGATCTGGACAAGGCCATCTTCGGTGCGGCGATGGGCATCTTCGTGCACTCCGGCCAGGGCTGCGTCTGCGGCTCGCGGATCTTCGTGCAGCGCGGGGTCTACGACCAGGTGGTGCAGGGCATCGCCGGGGTCGCGGGTTTCATGAAGTACGGCGGGCCCAGCGAAGAGGGCGTCATGAGCGGACCGCTGATCAGCGCCAAGCAGCTCGACCGCGTCCTCGGCTTCATCGACGAGGGCAAGCGCGACGGCGCCGAGGTGGTCACCGGTGGGCACCGGCTGGATCGCAAGGGTTACTTCGTGCACCCGACGGTGCTGACCAATGTCAATCCCGGCATGCGCCTCTATCGCGAGGAGATCTTCGGCCCCGTCGTGTCGATCATCCCGTTCGACGACGAGGACGAAGCCATCGCGATGGCCAACGACACGAGCTACGGGCTCGCGGGCACGGTGTGGACCACCAACATCAGCCGCGGCCACCGGCTCGTGAAGCGCCTGCAGGCGGGCAGCGTGCAGATCAACTGCCAGCTGATCTTCGACCATGACGTGCCGTTCGGCGGCTACAAGCAGTCCGGCTGGGGCCACGAGTTCGGCAAGGAAGGCCTGGACGGCTACCTGAAGACCAAGACGGTCTGGGCGCAGCTCTAATTCTCCGGTGATTTCGGCGCGCTGACCCGCGGCACGCGCGGG